>JAIHZV010000349.1 GCA_022718015.1 Phascolarctobacterium sp.
GCTCTGTTCGGTGAAAAATATGGCAACATCGTTCGCGTTGTTACCGTTCCGGAATTCTCTATGGAATTCTGTGGCGGCAGCCATGTAGAGAACACTGCGCAAATCGGCATGTTCAAGATTGTCAGCGAAGGCTCCAGCGGCGCTGGCGTGCGTCGTATCGAGGCTGTAACCGGCCACGGTGCTGTTGCTCACGTTAATGCTGTTGAAGAGATGGTTAAGGGCCTGGCAAACGAGCTGAAATGCCGCGCATGCGACGTACCGAACCGTCTGGAGGCACTGCATTGCGAGCTGAAGGCTGCACAGAAGAAGGCTGACGAGCTGGCAGCAGAAATTGCTAAGGCTCAGGTAAGCAACGTAGCTGATCAGGTTAAGGACGCGAATGGCGTACCTGTTTTGGTACAGAAGGTGAACGCTGACAGCGTTGATGCTCTGCGTAACCTGGGTGATCAGATGCGCGACAAGGTTGGCGGCGTAGTTGTGCTGGCTGCAGTTATGGGCGAGAAGGTAAGCATCCTCACGATGGCTACCAAAGACGCAGTTGCTAAGGGCGCACATGCAGGCAACATCGTAAAAGCTGTTGCTAAGCTTTGCGGCGGTGGCGGCGGCGGTCGTCCGGATATGGCACAGGCTGGTGCTAAGGACGTAGCTAAGCTGGATGAGGCTTTGGCTGCTGCTTATGATATCGTTGCCGGAATGATTAAATAAAAAATTTCAGGGGGCACTAAGCCCCCTGTTTTTTATGTATAGAACTATACACTTTTTTAGAAAAACTGCTTGCATGGGCGGCGTTTTTATGATAAACTATTTTAGTCTAAAAATATACACGCAGGGAAATTCATCTGTTGACTGCGTCTAGCCGCGCAGTGAAGAATTGAAATTAACCCAATTCCTGCGGAAGGAAAAAACAGGAGGAAACCTACAATGGCTATTATTTCTATGAAACAATTACTTGAAGCTGGTGTACACTTTGGTCACCAAACCCGTCGCTGGAACCCGAAAATGGCTCCGTACATCTTTACCGAGCGCAATGGTATCTACATCATTGACCTGCAAAAAACCGTAAAGAAAGTTGACGAAGCTTACAACTTCATCCGTGAGGTTGCTGCTACCGGCGAAAACATTCTGTTCGTTGGTACCAA
>JAIHZV010000350.1 GCA_022718015.1 Phascolarctobacterium sp.
GTTTGGGATAATGGCGAGATAGCTTGGCATTATATCCTTACCAATGCCGACGAAGGTTTATGAAAAAAACAATGATTCTGACTTCTCTCTTTGCTGTAGCCATTGGTATAATGGCTTGCAGCAACGAGACAGACATAACCTACGCCCCGCAGCAGAGCATCACAATAGCTCAGAAATCGCTTAGCATAGGCAATAATGGGGGCAGTGTCAACGTTGAAGTATCAAGCGACCATGAGTTTACGGCTTATTCTCCTGACTCTTGGCTCTCTGTGTCGCCTACTGGCAGCATAGGCAAGTCGGCCACTCTTACGATTACTGCCGAGGCAAACACTGGTGCAGAGCGCACGGGCAAGGTGGTTATAAGGTCGGGCGGTTCGCGCGATAGCATCAACATTATGCAGGCTGCCGGACAGCAAGACGATATAAAGTGTCCGTTGAGTGGCTATGAACTGGTATGGAATGACGAGTTTAATGGCTCAAAGGTGGGTGCTGACTGGACGTGGGAAGTGCAGCCAGCCGGATGGGTGAACAATGAGTTGCAGAACTATGTGCAGGATGACAAGGTGGCACAGGTGGGCAATGGCACACTGAAGATAAACCTTATCAACGATGGTGGCACCATAAAGAGTGCCCGACTTTATGCCCGAAAGAACACTGGTTGGCAATATGGCTACATTGAGGCAAGCATAAAGCTTCCTAAAGGCAAGGGCACATGGCCTGCTTTTTGGATGATGCCAGTCAACTTCAAGTCTTGGCCAGGCGATGGCGAGATTGACATTATGGAGGAAGTGGGCTACGATGCCAATGTTGTGGTGTCTACCATTCATTGCAACAAATACAACAATGGCGGCACAGCCATTGAGTCGGCTCGCAAGTCAGTGCCTACAGCCCAAAGCGATTTCCATAAATATGCCGTGGAGTGGACTAAGGACTACATGACATTCTATGTGGACGGCGAGAAAATCCTCACCTACAACAACGACGGTTCGGGTAAGGATGCGTGGCCTTTTGATGCAACCTTCTATCCCATCCTCAATCTTGCTTGGGGCGGAGCATGGGGCGGACAGCAAGGTCTCGACGAGAGTTGTCTTCCGGCTACAATGGAGGTTGACTACGTGAGAGTGTTCCAAAAGAAATA
>JAIHZV010000063.1 GCA_022718015.1 Phascolarctobacterium sp.
ATTCCCGGCAGCGGTGTTGTTTTGCGCGGAATATAGGTCAGCTCCTTAAAGCTGGCCTCGATAGCTGTTTCTCCCTGCTGCCCTGCCAGCAGCGCATAATCCTCACGTCCATAAAAATCCTGCAGTTTTTTTGCGTAATCAGTCATTTTTCTTCTCCTTTACGATATCCGGATACAGCTTTGCTGCCATCAGCCGTACCGCATCAGGATAATGTAAGCCTGGGTTCAGTAAAAATAATTCATCAGGTAAAAAAAAGACCTGGTTATTTTTTACTGCATCAATAGAATTCCACGCCTCATTGCTCATGATCTCGCTCTTGAGCTTGCCTTCAACGTCCTGCTTCGCACCCATCGACGTAATAAAAATCACCTGCGGATTCTTCTCCAGCAAATCCTCCAGACTGTAGGGCGCCATGTCAGGCTGCGTGCCCATCGGTCCGCTCACGGCCTTCGTTGCTCCCTGCACAACATTATGCAGCTTGAGCAGCAGCCGGCAATGCTGCTTTCCTTCTCCAGCGTTATGCCCATGTTCGTCGTATGCAGAATCGCCACAGAGCGCTCGCTCTTCGGCAGCTTGCTGACCGTGCTCGCGATATCCTTGTCCAGCTTCTCAGCCATCGCCTTGCCCTTGTCCTCCTTGTGCATCACCTGTCCCAAAACGACAAGACTATGCTTCACATCTTCGTAGGACTTCAGGCTCAGCACAATGACAGGGATATTATTCGATTCCAGTGTATGCAGATAGCGCTCGTGCATGCCCTTATAGGCAATGACCAGATCAGGCTTCAGCTCCACGATTTTTTCTACGTTAATATTAAAAATAAAGCCAACCTCGGCAGCGTCCTTCGCAAACTCCGGCACCTTGCCCAGCTGCGTCTTCGCGCGGCCAACAACCTTGCCGTCCACAGCCTCCACCAGCTCCAAAAACGACGGCGACAGGACAACAATTCTTTCAGGGATTTTCTTCAACGTGACAACGCGCTGATTGTCATCGGTAATTTTTGTTGCAGTGCTCACACTGGCAGTACTAGTTAGCGATGTGCAACCGCTCATGCATAAGCATAACACAAAAACCGTAAAAATTAAACTAAAAATTTTTCGCATAATCCTTGCTTCCTCTTAGGCAAATAAAGCAGGCCACGAGGACCTGCTTTATTAACTTGCTTTACCAGCTTTGTTTAGAATTTGTATTCCATACCAACTCTGTACAAACGGCCAAGATTACCGTCAGCAAAGTTACCAAAGTTTTGGTGATTGCTGATGTTGTCAATGCCCAAATAAATCTTGGTGTCTTTATTGATATGTCTGGAGGTCATGATATTTGCAATAGTGAAATCCTTAGTATCGTAATAAGGATTAGCCATAGTGCTTCTCACATTATCACGATAGTAATAATTGATATTAGACACTAAATCAAAGCTTACATCCCAAGCATAAATATTTTCCGGCTGATAGGAAATGCCAAAAGTAAACTGATGCTTAGCTCTATCGGATAAGCGCTTGTTGCCAGTTTTATCCTTAGCATCTAAGAAAGTATATCCGGCATTCAGATAAATATCCTTGCCCAGTCTATGCGAACCATACAGTTCCACGCCTTGCAAAATTGCTTCAGGAACATTTCTATAATGTTTGATTGCATCTTTTTCCGCTAGGCCAGGATGAGTTGTATTATTTGTAAAGGCCCCTGTTCTATAAGTTTCAATCAAATCTTTTACTTCGTTTCGGAAAGCACCTAAATGTACAGTAGCTTTTTCTCCCCAATCCTTTTCGATAGCTAATTCATAGCTTAATGATTTTTCGGGTTTCAAATCTGGATTTCCTTCATAAAACTCGCCTTCAACAAATGTCATTCCCATTGGTCCCATGTTATACCATGCACCTGGAAACATTTCCCAATAATGATAAAGCTCATTTACAGTAGGAGTTTTGTAGCCTTGACCAATAACTGCTTTAACACGTACATCATCAGCAGCATTATAAGTTGTTCCAATCTGACTCGTAATTTCACTGCCAAACTTATCACTATGATCATAACGAACAGAAGGAATAACTAACCATTTTGCATCAGGTTTGATTTCATCCTGAACATAAGCAGCTAAATAATTAATTTCCGCTTCATCATAAGCATCATGAACATTACTCATACCAGCAGGATTCTTTTTAATACGTGTACCTTCGCTCTTATCTTGGCGATATTCAAAACCTGCTGTAAGTCTGTGCTTGTCACTTAAATTAATAGTATCTTTACCTTCAATAGTAGAGAGCGTTCGTTTTACAGTGTCAAATTTATTAGACACTTTAGATTCTGCTAAAACACCATTTTTGAACTTCTCCTCACGAGATTGACTAGTATAATTTTTATCATATACAGATTTATAAGCTCTAAACATCCAGTCATGTTTATTATCGTTACCACTATATGTCAAAGCATAATCAGTACGTTTGTTATCATTTTTAACAACGCCATTTTTATTCGTTACAGTTGTAGGCATCATCGGATGCATGCTAGGTGTAACCTTAGAAGAAAAACTATGCTCCTGATTATTTTCTTTTAATCTGCTAACATCAAAAGAAAGCTTATTACCATTATCAAACGTATATCCAACATTCAAGGACAACGGCTGCTCCTTACCATAGAAGTTAGCTTCATTACCTTCCGAAACTTCATACGGTCTATTCTTATTCAGACCTGCATTAATTTTGTAGGAGTAATTCTTCTCTGCTCCCTGCAGATAAAGATTGCTCTTATAGCCTGCGCCCTTACCATTTTCGTACCAGCCATATTCGTAGTTTATTTCAGCGATGTTTTTATTAGGTGTCTTCGTAATAACGTTGATAACGCCGCCGATAGCATCACTACCGTACATTGCACCTGCAGGACCACGGATAATTTCTACCTTTTCAACGTCCTCCATGCGGATACGATCTACATCTAAAGCGTTGGCAGAGTTATATGACAGCTCGCCGCCCATACGCTTGCCATCCACCAGAATCAGCACGTGACGCGATTCACTGCCGCGGATGCTGACGTTGCTGCGTCCCTGAAAGTCATTGAAAACATTGACGCCCAAAGCACCCTTCAAGGCATCGTGCAGCGTCTTTGCCTGGGTCTGCTCCAGCTTTTTGCTGTCGACAATCTCTACAGCGGAAGGCGCTTCCTTAACGCTCATCTCCGTTCTTGTTGCGGTAACAACTACAGCGTCTAAGGAATACTCATCTAATGCTTCCTGAGCAGCGAATGCTGTTCCCCCCCAAAGTACACTACCGGTCAACAAGGTCGTCAGAACTAATCTTTGCAGTTCTTTTTTCTGCATACTCATATCACTCCTATAAAAAATATATACTGATACAGCCAGCGCTTAATTAAACCTTGGCAAGTTTAAACGCAGCGTAAAACAGTCAGCTCGACGAGGTGTTTTTTCAAGCTTTTTATTTTTAATCCCTATTTCCATTCTCGCACTAAATCCTATCTGCAAGTATAACATGTAAGAGATTATAAGTCAAGAAAAACAGGATTATTATTAAACTAAAAACAGTATTATTTTTATGTGTACATTAAGCATTATAACTATATCAGCTTATATATTCATATGTAAGCTGATTGTAAAAACTACTTTCGCACAGAAAAAACCAGCCGCCTGAATCTCTCCAGACGGCTGGTAATTTATGCTCAATTTGTTACTATTTCTGCCTGCTTTTTATGAAAAGCAATGCCATATTTATAAATCTTTGTTATTCCCCTGCTCTTCATCTCTGCGTCATATTGTTTCTCTTCAATCTGCTGCAAAGCACTTTGCGCCAGCTTAGCCAATGCTACATCAGAGTCTCCCTTTGCTTTAACTTCGACAATGATTCCTGGAAAAGTACACTTTTTCGGTTCGAGTGCAATATCATATCTTCCCTTGCCGCTCTCTCTGTTAGAACGTATAAAATAATTTTCGGCAAAAATCACGGCAATGCCTAACAATAACCCATGATAATAGTTTTCATTCAATGTGTCATAATAGCTTACAGCCTCACGCAAGAACTTATTCAACGCTGCTTTTAGCGCTTTATCATCTTTCGCCAGCATCGCTTTCGTTATCGCATACGCTACATTAATAGACATAGATTGAGAAAGATGAGCTATAATTTCTCTATAATACACATTTTTGAGCTCCCTATTAGGTATGCACAATTCACATTCCGTATCACCAAACGGCGTTAAGGTCGTCTTCACCGCTTTAAGATACCCTGCCATCAGCAATAAAGAAAAAATATTTTCCACTCTATCGCCAAGCTCAGGATAAATAACATTAGTATAAACTAGAGAAGTAACCTTGCCGCCATCAATGACTTGCCGCAGACTTTCATAAGTATCCTCCTGAATATTATCAAGCATTTCATAAATAATTGAATTACTTGATGTCTGCAACCAATAAGGCTGTGGCTGACAATCATTACTAAAATAATTCAGCACCGACCAAGGATTATAAATTTCTGTTGGACCAAATTTATAGCCATCATACCAATCCCTGACCTCATCAAGCTTCTCTGCGGCCTCATAATAACGTGCCATTTCTGCAACCTCAGCAGCAGTAAAGCCAAAATGCGTACTAAATTTTCTATCCAGCACGGAATACACCCTTACATTATTCAAGCCGCTGAAAATGCTCTCCTTCGCCACGCGCAAAATACCTGTCAAAATTCCATATGCAAGATTATAATTATCTTTCAATGCAGAAGACAATATATCTCTAGCAAACTGAATAACTTCTTTATAATAACCATGAATATAGCCTGCTTGTATTGGAGTATCATATTCATCAATAATCAATACTACATGCTCACCATAATGTTCTCTCAGCATTTGTGAAAGGCGCAAAATACTCATAGCATAATCTGTAGTATCGGCATTTCCAGATACTATTTTTTTATAAAAATCAGGATCAGAAATTTTATTACTATTTTTTAATTCAGAATGTCTGATATATTCATCACGAATTGTTTCTATAAGCCGTGGATAAAGTTCTGCCCATGTATATTTATTAGCATCTTTAAAACTCAAAAAAATCACAGGATACTTTCCTTGATATTGCGTATATTTTTCTCCCTGCTGCCAAATTTTCTTATCTTTAAAATAAACGCTCGTATCCTCAGCGCTTTTTTCAAAAAAGGTCTTCAGCATATTCATATTCAGCGTTTTACCAAAACGTCTAGGGCGAGTGAAAAGAGAAATTGCAGCACGTTCATCAAGCAATTCTTTTATTAGCAAGGTTTTATCAATATAATAATAGTTTTTGCAGATCTCTTTGTAATCCGTAGAACCTAAAGGCAACGGCAGTTTACTGATAAATTCCACCAAACTCACTCCTTTCGCGAAGCTTTTTTATCATTATATCATCTTTCACTATACTTTTGTAGGGCAGCTTTTGAGTTTTATCATTCGCCTACAAAGCAAAACCAGCCGCCTGAAGCTCTCCAGACGGCTGGTTTATTTTAATTTTATATTTTAGTCTCTCAGCTTAGCCTTATAAGCTTCGGCAACCTCAGCGATAACCTTCTTCATCGAAGCATCGACCTCAGCATCAGTCAGAGTGCGGTCTGCAGCCTGATAGGTCAGGTTGAACGCCATAGACTTGCAGCCTGCGGCAACCTGCTTGCCGGTATATATGTCGAAAACACGCACGCCACGCAACAGCTCGCCTGCATGCTCGCGGATTACGCCCTCCAGCTCAGAGTTGGTAACCTCTACCGGCACAACAACGGCGATATCGCGGCTCATGCTCGGGAACTTCGGCAGATGCTTGTATTGCGGCACATGGGTAGCGCTGGCAACAAGCGGCTCGATTTCCATTTCCAGAACGTAGGTAACCTGGTCTAAGTCGAAATTCTCTTGTACTACAGGATGAACCTCGCCAAAGGAGCCGATAACCTTGCCCTCGACAACAATGTCGCAGCTCTTGCCCGGATGCAGATAGGGCTGGCCACTGCGAACCATGGTGTAATCGCTAACCTGCAATGCTTCGAGCAAGCCTTCAACGATGCCCTTCATATCATAGAAGTCAACAGCGCCCTTCTCCGTGCACCAGTTGAGCTCCTGACGGCTGCCGCTCAGTACGGCGGTCAGCAGCTGGCGCTCTACAGGATCAGCAGTCAGCGGCAGGCTCTGCGGCAGGAACACACGGCCCACCTCGAACAGAGCAACGCTGCTGTTATGGTTGCGCAGGTTGAAGGAAGCAGTCTGCAACGCGCTCGGAATCATCGTGGTGCGCATTACGGAGAATGCGTCAGTAATCGGGTTCAGCAGCTCAATGCAGCTGCGGCGTGCATCATCAGCAGCCAGCAGCATCTTATCATAAGCGTTAGCCTTGATGAAGCTATAGGTCATCATCTCGCTCACGCCAGCGCCAACCATATAATCCTGCACAGCATCCTTTACATCGTCCAGCACAGACTGATGGCCTTGGGTAATCGTCAGCTCCGGCTGATGGCTTTCAATGAAGTCATAGCCATGCATACGTGCAACCTCTTCACTGATATCAGCATCGCATTCGATATCGCGGCGCCAGGTCGGAGCGGTAACAACAAGCTCCTCGCCCTGCTCTGCAATGCCAAAGCCCAGCTTGCTCAAAATAGCAATAATTTCCTCGCGGCTGATATTGAAGCCGATGCGGCCATTGATTTTCGCCGGGGT
>JAIHZV010000064.1 GCA_022718015.1 Phascolarctobacterium sp.
TGCTAAGGTAAAAGAATTAGCACAAAAACGTCAGGAGCTGTCTGAAAAAGAAGACCAGCTGACCAATAACAGCAATGTTTACGAGCAATTAAGCTCGGAAAAATCTTATTGGCAAAATAAGGTTGATAATGCCAAAGCTGATAAGAAACAAGCTGAAGCTGCACTGCAAACCTTTAAGAATAATACCTTGGCAGCTTATAACGAAGATCATAAAGATGATACAGGCTTTACTGCGCTTACTTGGGATGAGCTTGAAGTCAAGATTAATACTGCAAATAGTGTTGAAAACAAAGCTTATGCTAAAAAGTTAGCTGAAAATAATAAAGCAGTTACAGATGCAACTGAAGATTTAGCTAAGCAAACAGCTAAGCTGGAGAAGAAGAACAAAGAGCTTGGCCAATATAATACTAATGCTCTGTCTTCTGAGGTTGCAACGCTTAAGGGAGCTATCAGCACTTTAGAGGCTGAGGTTAAAAATAGTGAGGTAGGCAAGAATCTTGCTAATGCCAAAGCTGCGTATGAAAAGGCCATCGAAAAGCATGAGGTTACTGCTGACACTATCAACACCTCCATTTTCAAGGATAAGGAAGGACATTACCTCACGATTGCTGCGCCTGATTGGTTCAAGCAGCAATACGGCAATGTTTATAAGGATAATGGCGTTGGTATGGCTGATTATGCGGCAGGTCTGTTAACTCGCCTTAATGAGCTGACCACCATCATGCAGTCCTATAAAGGCACCGATACCTCCAGCAAGTACGCTGCCGAGCTGAAGAGGATTCAGTCTGAGCTCGTAGCTTTGGGCTTGGGCTATCAGGCCAATGGCAATTTCATGATTGCAGAAAATGCAAGCACCGTGCCTACGATTGAGCTGAAGGACTTGACTGTATCCGGTGGCAACATCGATATTACCGGTGGCTATCTTAAAGGTGGCAGCACTGGCAAGATGACTGCAGTGGGCGATGCGCAGATTAATATTGAGAACAAGACGAACTTCTTCCTGAAGGTCAATAATGTTTCTATTGATGATGCCGGCGGTAGCATTAAGTTTAACGATACTTCTATCAATAAGCAGTATGGCAATATTGCGCTTGACGCAACTCCTTCTAAGGCTACGGGAAGCAATGCTAAAATCAGCATTAAGAATACTACGAATGTTAAAGCTAGTGATAGCGAGCTCTTCACACCTGATATCGGTATTTTTGGCGATATCAAAAATCCGTATGGCATTGTAGAAATTACTAATGCCAAAAACAGCGTTTATGTTGCCGGTAAGATTACCAATGAGGATGGAACTATTAAGCAAAATGCCGGAAGCATCAAGGGACGCAGCATAACCTTAACTGCTGGCAATGCTATTACGCAGGGCTACAGTGACGGCATTAAGGATGTTGCTGGTACGCCGAAGTATTCCGTAGAGCAAAAATATGTAGAAGCTATCCAGAAGGCATTGATTGACAAGGTTGCTGACAAGGATGCCAGCAAGCAGTATTATACTTCGTTTGCAACAGTTGAAAAGCTGGCTGAATTTATTCAGACAATAACTGTTGATGGAAAGCATCCTACTGCTGCGGAAGCTTTGCAAATCGCTAAGGCTCTGGTTGGCCAAAATAGCAGCACAGAAAATGGTATCGCGGCTGCAGGCGCTATCTATATTAATGCGGCAAGCATCAATGTTAACGGTACTATTCAAAGTGGCGCTAGCGATTATAGCATTAAATTTAATAACAAGGATATCAGCAAGCTGCAAGCAATTAAAAAGGCTAATGGCGAGCTTGAAACTGATGACAGCTTCTATAAGGATAATCCTGACTATCGCATCAGTGATGGCAATGGCTTTGTTTATAACGATGCTAAGCATCAGTATGAATACCAGATTGAGGCGTGGTATAATCCTGCTACCGGAACTATCATAACTGAAGATGTTGAGCAAAGCGGTGGCGGCAGGATTTATCTGAGCGGTGCGATTGCTAACACCAACAGTAGCGGTGGTAAGCTGGTAGCGCTTGATGGCGGTGCAAATATCAACATTGATACGAGCGGCAAGGGGTATAACCTGAAGCTTGGCAAGGTGAATGCTGATAAGGTTGAAGGTATTATTACCATTGATGATACCAATACCAACAAGACCACTGTGTATAAGCGCGGCAGCAAAACTGTCAATGGTGTGGCGGCAAAGGATAATCTGACTACGTATAATCCTGAAACCGGCCTGTATTATAACTGGACGAATGGTGAATCCAGCCAGGTTATTACCAGCTATAAGCGCGTTACTGACAGCAAATGGTTTGGCTTGTCCAAGAAAGAATGGGAGGATGAGGTTAGCTCTGTTGACCAGGTTACCAAAGATTCCTGGAAGGAAGAACAAATCACGTTAGACGGCAAGCAAAAAGAACAGTCCTCTGTAATCAACAAGGGCACCGTTGAGGGTGATTACGTTGGCGTAGCTGGTAGTGAAGGCAGTAAGAACAGTGGCATTTATCAGATTACCTTTGAACGCAGCAACAAGCGTAAGCAGGGTAAGGATAGTGCTGGCGCGCTCCTTTTCTGGGGGAAGGATGATAGCGGTAATGATGTTTTGACGACTACCGATACAGGCAATCCTTATTATCTGAAGGATGCTAACGGTAATTGGATTTATGAAGCTGAAATTTCTGACCGTGTTACTACTACGAAGAAGAAAGGTCTGACTGGCTTGTGGGGCAAGAAGGTTACGACTACCTGGAAGGAAACTAAGGGTATGATGACCGCCTACAATTTTGGCTTGAAGGCCGACAATGCAATTGGTATCGAGTTTGTTGGCAATGCTGAGGGCAGCAGCCTGAATGTAAAGGGCAGCGGCGATGTTCTGCTTGCTGGCGACATCCGTGCCAACGATGTAAAGATTAAGAGCACGAAGGGCTCGATTTTGGCTGATGGCTTTGGCGATGCACTGAACCAAAAAACTATTTTCAGTGATAACCTGAAGCTGCAGGCTGGTAAAAATATTGAGGTTGTACAGCAGGGAGTAGCGAAAGCCTTGAATCTGAATGCTCAGGCTGGCACGACAAAGGATAATTACATTAAGATTAATACCTTGGCAGGCATCAGCACTGGTGATGTATATCTGGAAAATGTTGCTTCTGCCGGCGATATCATTCTTGATATTCAAGGCAAGGTGCTTAATGGCACGCGGCCTGAAGGCTTGTCCGGTTATGCTTTGAGAAGCGCGACTAGCAGCAATGGAACACAGACAGAAGCTGGCAACATTACTGCTGGCGGCAAGCTGTTCCTGAAGTCTGCAGCCGGCATAGGCGAGAAGGGCAGTGCTCATATCATCAAGGTTGGCGATTATGCAGAGCTGATTGCTGAAGCCGGTGATATCTGGGCTGAACAGGCAGGCACCGAGGCAATGAAGCTGAAACAGGTTCAGGCTAAGGCAGGTAATGTTCATCTGAAGGCCGATGGTGGCTTTGTAGACGCTTTGGCGGAGAACGAGACCAATACCTCCAACCAGAATGAGCGCCTTCAGGAGTGGAAGAAGCAGGGCATCTTGAGTGATAAGCCGCTTGCTACGCAGAAACAAAATAAGTACGATGAGCAGTTCAATGATTTGACTGACCAGGCTAAGACGAACAATATTCTTGGTGATGGCTATAAGAACGAGGTTGAGCGTAACGCTGCAACGAATGAGCTTATCAACGCCGGTCAGCAGCTTACTACCGACCTTGCTGATGATTATAACAGCTACTATGCTGCCCGCAAGGAAATGTATGCTAAGCAGGCTGCTCTTAATGAAGCTATCAGCGCTAAAAATAATGGTGATGCTTCTAAATACGAAGGTGCGTTGTCTGCTTACAACGAGTCCTTCGCTAAATATGCGCAGGCAAAGAAAACTTACGAGGATAATAAGGCTTCTAGGATTGACGATTATGTAAGCGGCAAGGGCTATACTGATGCAGCAGGTGCGCAGGGCACGCTCAAGCAAAAGACTAACATTAGCCAATGGCTGGCAAGCTATGAGGAGCTGACGCATGAAGCTAAGGCTGCAGGTGAAAACAGACTCGATAAGTATGGCTGGAATCAAAATCAGCTGCTCTATGCTTTGCAGGACAGCATTATCAATCCGTCTGCCGGCTCTGTAAGCGATGTGAACAAGGCGAATATCATTGGCAATAACATTTACCTGACTACTGCTAATGGCGACCTTGGCAAGGTTGCGGACGACCAGGCCTTCAATATTAAGCTGAGTGAGCTGGAAGCTCTGTTCAATGGTGGTGCTGTTGATGCCGGTCTGCTGGAGAAGATGAACAAGCTTGCCGGTGCGCGTGCGGATGACGTAACCTGGGGAACTAGTGAAATCAAGGTTCAACGCTTAACACCTATTAGCGTTAAGCTCAACACGACGAATAATGCTAACGATGGCAAGGTTACTATTGACGCACCTAAGGCGAAGAATGTTTACCTGATTGCTAAAGATTCGAAGCTGACTATGGATAAGGTTGTTTCCACAGGAAATGTTCGCCTGACTGGTCAGGAGGGCATTGATATTGGCACGATTACCGGCTCTAACATCAGCCTTGAAGGTGGCAGAGGCGACATTAAGCATGGCGAGAGCAATGTTCTCGTAGGCCTTGTTGGTGATGCAGGCAAGATTAATGCTAATGCTGCAGGAACGATTCTGCTTAAGCAGCTTACTCAGGATAATAAGCCTAGCGGCTTAACGATTCCTAGCAGCCTAAATGAGAACATGATTCTTGGCAGCCTGGCAGCGAAGAATATCAGCATTGAAGCAACTGGTAATATTCTCAGCGGTAACGACAAAATTGAAGTTACTGAAGATGGAGTTACGACTACTGAAACCAAGGGTATCAGCTACATTAACGCTGGCGACAAGCTTACGCTTAAGGCTGGTGGCAGCGTAGGTACTGCTGGCGATGGCCTGCGCATCAAGAACAGCGGCGGCGTGGTTGAGATTGATGCTCAAAACGGCGCTTATCTGGAGGCTAAGGGCGACGGCACATTGGTACTTGGCACTATTAATACTGGTGCTGAAGCAAGTGATGCTTTCGTGATGAACAGTGAGGGCAGCGTAAGTGTAGGTCGTGAGGCCGATGCTGCAAATGGCGTTGCTGCTGTAGCTGGCAGCCTGAACATTGGCGCTGGCGATGCTCAAATTACTGCGGCAAACGATATCACTATCAGCGGTAAGGTGAAGGCCGACGAGCTTACCACGCAATCCTATGCTGGCGATATCAAGCAGACAACCAATGAATCTACTAATAATATTGAAGTAGGGAAGATGAATGTTTCTGCTATTACTGGTGATATCATTCTGAACAATGAGCATAACATCATCAAAGATATTTCTATCACTGGCTTGGGCAAGACTCTCGACCTTGTTGTGAGCATGGAAAACTTGGACCTTAACCTTGGTTCTAAGCAAAACGCGCTGTCTAATAACTATGGCGGAGACTTCAAGATTAACAATAACAAGGGCAATATCAACGTTACATCCTCTAATGCTAATATTTACGGCAATATTGAGCTGAAGGCGGCTAAGGATATTACCGTTGCTGCGGCAGATGAAGCTGCAGGCAATATGGGCGTTTTGGCGACGAACAAAAAGGTTACGTATACTGACGGCTCTACCAATGCAGCAATGCTTCAGCCGCAGGGTAATATTACCCTGACCGCTGGTAACAGCATTACCAATAAGGGTACGCTGATTGCTGGTGCAGCAGCTGTCGAGGGTGCTGAAGCCAATGTTACGCTGAATGCAGTAAATACCATTACGACTAATGCTACTGTCAATGCAGATGGCAGCATTAGCGGAACTGCTGAAAATGGGCCGATTACGATTGGCGCAGCAATGGATTCCAAGAACGGCGGCATTACGCTGGAAACCAAAAAGGATATCACTATCAACGGTGCATTGTACAGCGCTAATGGCGATATTAATGCAGACAGCAAGCAAGGCAGCATTGAAAATAATGCAAGCATCACTGTTGAAAAGGGTAATGTTATCGAAAATGCACAGGGCAACATCAAAACTAATGCTGAAATTACTGTTAACACTGGTAATGTTGAGCAAACTGCACAAGGTAACATTAATAACAATGCAAATATTACTGTGGAAAACGGTAATATCAACGAAAAGGCTGGCGGCTACATCAAGTCCAAAGACTATGGCAGGACGCCGATTACCCTTAAAGCTATCAACGGCTCTATCAATATCGACGCCAATGGCGATATCAATCTTTACGAGGTTATTGCCAATAACGGCACAGCTGATATTAAATCTGCTAACGGCAATATTTACCTGCGTAATGTGAATGGCAAGGAAGTTATTCTGATTACAAAGAAGGAAGATGCTCAGCTGAAAGCGGAGAAGGTAATTGCCGGCAAGCTGACTACCCGCAGTGATGATACTGATTTGGGTATCAGCTTTGATGGCCAGGTTCGCGACGACGGCTACATCGAAATTGGTGAGCTTACAGGTAATGATGGCAAATCGGCAATCAAGAAGCTCAAGCTGAATGTTGAGCTTGGTGACTTGGGCAAGGGCGTAATTATCAATAAGCTGTGGGCTGAGAATGCTAATCTGAAGCTTGCTGATGGCACTTTGGCAATCGACAAGCTGGCTGTGGAAAACAGAGCAGACTTTGATGTTAACGGCATGACAACTAC
>JAIHZV010000351.1 GCA_022718015.1 Phascolarctobacterium sp.
CAGTGCCTGATTGCCATCGCGCAGGTCAACGCTGCACCAAATCGGTGCTTTGGTAATAGTTTTTTCAGGCCACTCGCGGTCCTTCAAGACGACCGGATTAAAGGGAATATATTTTTTTTCTTGCTGCATTGTAAATTCCTCCTAAACTCTCTGCGACTGTGCAAATCATCCTAGAACATCACTAGTACTCCTAGGAGCCATTCTGAAGCAGATGGTGCTTATTTGCCAGTCGAAAATAAAAAATCTCCGTCCCCAGTATTTTACATAGATACTAGGGGCGGAGAACAATCTTCCACGCGGTACCACCCTATTTTAGCTGCCCGGCAACCCTCTCAGCCTCTAACAAGGCCTTTGTCTGTAACGTGACCACACGTCCTTTCCTACATATCAGAAAGGCAACTCCGGGATCAGTATGCATATATCCTTAGACATCGCTTTCCACCAGCCAGCGACTCTCTTTGCTCAGCGGGACATATCTTCTTCCCTTCACCGTCTTTTAGGGACGATATTCATTTAATTGAAGACTATTATACTCAGATATATATAGCTTGTCAACATCTTCGCGAAATATTTTCCGGATAGCGATGAAACTGTAAACTTTTTACAATCTCGGCGCTGCTATATTTTTTTGCATTATTTCCCGCGTAACAGACTATGCACAAGCAGTCGCCTGTTATCCACAATATCCACCATTTATGCACAACTTATCCCCAAAGCTATGCACAGCTGTTGATAAGTGTAGGCAGACGCAAGCTTTTTCTATGTACACGCTCTGCCTTATCTTCTGCCCATGAACAGCTTGCCTAAAACACCGACAAGCAGCATCGACAGCGAGAACAAAACTACTACGCCCCACTCGCCTGCGTTCAACGGCGTCGTGCGCAGTACGCGTCCGCCGACGTAGGTCAGCAGCACCTGAATGGCAATAATCAGCGCCATAACCTGCAAGAACGCTTTATTCAGGCTAATATTCTTCAACGGATTCACCCCCTCCACACGCACATTAAAGCCGTTGGCGACGGCCATGAAAATGTAGGTACAGAAGAAGCCTGTATAAGTATAAATATGATTAGCAGCATCACGGAAAAGGTGGTCAACCCACGCGCTCTTATAA
>JAIHZV010000065.1 GCA_022718015.1 Phascolarctobacterium sp.
GCTGTTGCCGGTGCGCATGGCAAGACCACGACCAGTGCGATGATTTCCTGCATTGCTGCTGAAAGCGGCATCGACCCGACGGTTATCATCGGCGGCGAGGTGAGCAGCCTCGGCGGCAACGCCCGTAATGGCGAGGGCCGCTTTGTAGTGGCGGAGGCCGACGAGAGCGACGGCTCCTTCCTCAAGCTGTATCCGTATCTGGCCGTAGTAACCAATATTGAGGACGACCATCTGGACCACTATGGTACAGAGGAAAATATTTACCAGGCGTTCAAGCAGTTCGTCGGCAACATCAAGGAGGGCGGCAAGGCTATCCTCTGTGCTGACAATGCGAAGGTTATGCGTCTGGCAGCAGAAACAGACAAAAACGTTATTACCTACGGCGTTGAAGGCGAGAACGCCGACTATACCGCAAAAAATATCAGCTATGGCGTTAACGGCACCTCTTATGATTTATATTATAAGGGCGAGCTCGTGACCACCGTACAGCTCATCGTTCCCGGCCGTCATAACGTGCTCAATTCCATGGGCGCTTATGCTGCTGCACACGAGATGGGCATTGCTAAAGAAAAGATTCTGGCCTCGCTGAAAAAGTTCGGCGGTGCCAAACGCCGTTTTGAAACCAAGGGCAAGGTCGGCGGCGTGTGGGTGGTTGATGATTATGCGCATCATCCGACGGAAATCGGCGTAACGCTGAAGGCTGCGCGTCAGACGAAGCCGGCAAGACTTCTGTGCGTATTCCAGCCGCACCGCTACACGCGTACCAAGCTGCTGTTTGATGAGTTCTGCCAATGCTTTAAGGATTGCGACGAGCTGATCATCACGGATATCTACGCAGCAAGCGAGGACCCGATTCCCGGCGTAAGCAGCCTGCATCTGGCGGAGGGCATCAAGGCCGCAACCGGACAGGATGTCAAGTACATCGGCAGACTGACCAAGGCTGAGGAATATCTTGAGGGGATTGTCAGCGAGGGTGATCTGGTTATGACCATCGGCGCTGGTGATGTATTTAAAATTGGTGAAGAATTAGTTAGAGAATTGGAGCGAAATAAAAATGAATAAACAGGATGTAGTAGCAGTTGTTCTGGGCGGCCCTTCTTCTGAAGCCGAGATTTCCCGTGTAACCGGTGGCGCTATTGCCGGCGCTCTGCGTGAAAAGGGCTATAATGCTAAGGAGCTGGAGCTTGACCCGGCCAACCTGATCAATGATTTGCGTGCAATGGATGCGAAGGTTGTCTTCAACGCTGTACATGGTATGTACGGCGAGGACGGCCGCCTGCAGAGCATTCTCGAGGCTGCCGGAATGCCCTACACTGGCTGCGGCGTGCTGGCAAGCGCTGTATCTATGGATAAATCTGCTACCAAGCGTTATCTGCAGTCCGCAGGCATTCCTACTGCCCCCTGCATGATTATCAACAAGCAGGATGCAGGCGATTTAAATGCTTTGGCTGAAAAAATCGTGGCCGAGTTTGGTCTGCCGGTGGTTATTAAGGCAGCAACGCAGGGCTCCAGCATCGGCGTAACCATTCCGAAGACTGCAGAGGAGGTTGTGCCTGCACTGGAGGATTCCTTCAAGTATTCGCAAAACGTACTTGCAGAAAAGTGCATCCAGGGTAAGGAGCTGACCATCTCCATGATGGAGGAGGACGGCGAGCCGAAGGCGCTGCCTGTTATTTGGATTGCGCCGCACTCCGGTGCCTACGATTTCCATTCCAAATATACCAAGGGCGCGACAGATTATCACTGCCCGGCTCCGTTCGATGAAGCAACCACCGCTTATATTCAGGGCGTTGCCAAGGATACCTATAAGCTGCTGGGCCTGTCCGGCGTAGCACGCGTGGACGCTATCCTCGGCGAGGACGGCGTAGCCTATGTGCTCGAGGCCAACACTGTCCCCGGCATGACGGCGACGAGCCTTGTACCGAAGGCTGCTGCTGCTGTGGGCATTTCCTTCCCGGAGCTGTGCGAAAAGATTCTGCTCAGCGCACACAAATAATTTCTAGTCAGTAACTATCAAAGGAGGTGCGGCGCGTGAACGATGAACAATGGTCAATCAAGACAAGGCTTAGGCGTGCGCGCAGAAGGAAGCGTTTGCGTTTGCTGTGCCTGCTTGTTATTCTGGGGCTCGTCTCCTATGGCAGCGTGAAGGGCTGGGAGTATATCCATAGTCCGCAGTTTGCCTTCGGCAGAGTGGAGCTGCACGGCACCAATCTGCTGACCGAAAAGGACATCATTGCTCTTGGCGGCAGCACCGAGCCTTTGAATTTATTTAATTACAGCTTCTCCCGTCTGGGTGACGGGCTGAAGCACGATGTACGCTTCAAAACGACCGAGGCGCATTACCGCTTCCCTGATACCGTCGTCGTGACGGTGGAGGAGCGCGAGCCTGCGCTGTACGTTGCCAACTCCTATCACAGCTATCTGAAGCTGGATTACAGCGGCCTGGTGCTGAACGTGACGACCGGCATCCCCGATGCTAAGGCGCCGGTGCTCGTCGGTGCGCTGTGCGGCAACGGTTATATCGGTGATACGATTACTAATCAATGCGTGCTGAACATTTTGAGCTTTCTCAAGCAGCTGACTCCCGAGGCGCGTGAGCGTATCGGCGAGATAGCGATTGATGACCGTCAGCAGGCTAAGTTGCGCCTGATAGGAAGCTTTCCTATCTTGCTGGGCGCGGTGAGCGAGCTGCCGGAGAAGGCTCCCTTATATATGACGGTCTTTGATGAGATAAAAGATAAGAATATCCAAGCTGAATATATTGACTTAACCTTTGCTAAACCGTACATTAAGCTTTTGCCGAAGCAGGATAAGTAGGGCTTTGCCATACAGCGGCCTAGACGGTCTTATATATTAGAGGGTGAAATAATGAAAGAAATATTTACAATGGATGTCAAGGGTAAGCTGCTTATAGCTGTTGTGTTTGTGGTGTTGGGCTTTATGCTTTCTGTACAATATAAAACTACGGAAAGGCAAAGGACAGTGCGCATGGACAGGGTTGAGGATTTGTCCGAGCGCTTGAAGGTCATGGAGGCAGAGAATAAGCATCTGATGGAGCAGCTGGACCAGTTTCGCAGCGGCGCTATCAGCACTCCTGCCGATGAAAAAATGCAGATTCTCGCAGGCTCTACGGAGGTAGAGGGACAGGGCATTGAAATAGTTTTGGATGACAGCAATATCGCTAAAAAGGCGAACGAGGATCCGAACCTGTATATCCTCCATGATGAGGATTTGCTGCGCGTGCTCAACGAGCTGCGTGCGGCCGGAGCAGAGGCTATTTCTCTCAACGACCAGCGTATCGTGGCTATGAGCGAGGTCCGCTGTGCAGGCCCGACGATTTCTGTCAACAATGTGCGCAGTGCGCCGCCGTATGTCATTAAGGCTATCGGTGCGCCGAAAACCTTGTCCAGCGCTTTGCGTCTGCGTGGCGGCGTGGCGGAAACCTTTGAGTTCTGGGGCATACAGGTAAAAATCAAGACGGTGGAGAATTTGAAGATACCGGCGCTTAAGGCACCGCGTACCTTTGAATATGCCAAGGTTGTGGAAGGCGAGGAGGCAGCAAAATGATTTATTATGCAGTCGTTGGTCTGTTTATCGGCTTTGCAGCCGGAGCCTACTGTCCGTTCAGCGTGCCGCCGCAATATGCACGTCTGCTGGCTGTGGCCGTTATGGCCGGCCTTGACGCAGTGCTGGGCGGTGTGCGTGCCTCAATGGAGGGCAACTATGATGCCGAGGTCTTTATTTCGGGCTTCTTTATCAACGGCATTCTGGCAGCCTTTTTGTGCTATGCCGGTAATCTCATCGGTATTGATTTATACTTAGTAGCAATCCTGATTTTTGGTATGCGTATCTTCCAGAATCTTGCTATCATCCGTCGTTTATATATGGGCAAATAAGGTTATGCTTATACTGGCAGCATCAGCAAGGTGTCTTAACCCTGGTTAAGAAAATATTTCCAACATTTTAGCAGGAGAAATCAGCTGTGTGTTGAACTTTATAAGAAGGATAATTTACCAATTTGATACCCAAGGTTAAGGGGGACTAAAATATGTTTGATGATGTTGAAACTACCTATGACAAACAACTAGCCAATATCAAGGTAATTGGTGTCGGCGGCGGCGGCAATAACGCTGTCAACCGCATGATTTCCGCCGAGGTGCGTGGCGTGGAATTTATTGCTGTGAACTGTGATGCACAGGCACTGATGCTTTCTAAGGCTGAAACAAAAATCCAGATTGGCGAAAAGCTGACCAAGGGCCTTGGCGCCGGTGCTAATCCCGAGATTGGCGAAAAGGCTGCTGAGGAAACTCGCGACCAGATTATCGAAGCACTGAAGGGTGCAGATATGGTTTTTGTTACCGCTGGTATGGGCGGCGGCACTGGTACAGGTGCAGCGCATGTTGTAGCAGAATGTGCCAAAGAGGTTGGCGCTTTGACCGTCGGCGTTGTTACTAAGCCGTTTATGTTTGAAGGCCGTCGTCGTCTGAACCAGGCAGAGCAGGGCATTGTCAACCTTAAGGAAAAGGTTGATACCCTGATTACGATTCCGAATGACCGCTTGCTGCAGGTTATTGACCGCCGTACCTCTATGCTCGATGCCTTCCGCATTGCCGATGATGTGCTGCGTCAAGGCGTGCAGGGCATTTCCGATCTGATCGGTGTACCTGGCCTGATCAATGCCGACTTTGCTGACGTGAAGACAATTATGTCTAACGCCGGCAGTGCGCTCATGGGTATTGGTACAGCGAAGGGCGAGGGTGGTGCGAAGGCTGCGGCTGAGGCTGCAATCAAGAGCCCGCTGCTCGAGGCATCCATCAATGGTGCGCAGGGCGTGCTGTTTAACATCACCGGCGGCAAGGAGCTGTCCTTGTTCGACGTTACCGAGGCTTCTAATATTATTACTGAAGCTGTTGACCAGAATGCGAACATCATCTTTGGTGCAGTTATCGACGAAAACCTCAATGATGAAATCCGCGTAACTGTGATTGCTACCGGCTTTGAAAAGAAACCGGCTCCGGCAAAGCAGGCTTATCCGAGCTATCCGTCTAACAACGGCGGTGCGCAGCCGCAGCGTCCGGCTGAAGCTGAAAAGACGGGTATCTTTAACCGTTTCGGCAGCAAATCTGCGGAAGGCTCTAACGAGATTCCGCCATGGCTGCGTCACTAAGACGGCGTAAAGAGGAGGCAACAGTATGAAGTGTCCATTTTGTTCCTACCGTGACAGCCGTGTAGTTGACAGCCGTGCCGTGGAGGATGGTTCCTCTATCCGCCGCCGCCGCGAATGTCCGCAGTGCGGCAAGCGCTTCACTACTTATGAAAAGTATGAGGAAACGCCGCTGGTTGTCAGCAAGAAGGATGGACGCAGAGAGCTGTTTGATGCCAAAAAGCTTTTGTCTGGCTTGCTGAAGGCGTTTGAAAAGCGTCCTGTTCCCTATGAAAAGATTCAGTCGATTGCCGAGAGCATTGAACGCGAGCTGCGTATGAACAGCGACTCGGAGGTGCCGAGTGCGCAGATTGGCGAGCTGGTTATGCAGCATCTGGAGCTGACAGACCAGATTGCCTATGTCCGCTTTGCGTCCGTGTACAGACAGTTTGCTGATGTGAAGAATTTCATGCAGGAGCTGGAGCGTATTATGGGCAAGAACAAGGCTGAGGAAAAATAACAAACGAAATTGAAGCTTAGAAGTGCATTGGTATGCTTTTGTTGCGTGAGCGACAGAGTGTGCTGATGCACTTTTTTATTTTAAAGGTCGCAGAAAAATTTTTTTTGAGAGGTTTTTTCCTTTGCTTACACATTTTTTGTTTAGTAATTATTGCATTGTAGGTTGTTGCGCCAGGAAATATGGTTAAAAAGTAAATATAGTTGCGCTATAAGATTTATTTTACGAAGCACTAGGCTAGTACGTTACGTAATAACGTCGGCCTGGTGCTTTTTTTATTAGTACGCAAGCGTTGGCATTGCACGCCGCAAGGCGTGCGCAAGCAAAGGTGTTCGATGCACCTTTGCTTGACTGGGGGGGAGACAACGTGGTACACTTATTATATTGTTGAAAGTAATTGAATTTATGATTGAATTAGCACGGGAGAAACTTTCAATATTATCATAAAGAGAGGGCGCAGGTGGGCGTATGGTTAACGAGCAGGCGAAAAAAATTGGTGAGCGCATTAAGCATATTCGGATGCAAAAAAATCTGCCGCAGGCGGTGGTTGCCGGCAGCATGGGTGTGAGTCAGTCGCTGTTAAGCAGTATTGAGAGCGGCCGCTGCAGTACGACGGTGGATAATCTGATTAAGCTGCATGAGATTTTGGATTGTCCGGTGCGCGATTTCTTTGTGGATATTGATGGCGCGTATGCGCCGGAGCTGCCGGAGGGGTGCTTTTCGCTGGAGGAGCTGGCGGGGGCGCTGGCGAGCTTGCGAGGGAAGTAGGCGGAGAGGTGTTAATTTGATAGACATACATTCACATATAATTCCCGCAGTCGACGATGGCTGTAAGGATGAGGCGATGGCGCTGGCGATGCTGCGCAAGGCGGCAGCGAGCGGCACGCGTGCAATTTTTGCGACGAGCCATGTGCTCAGCGCAGG
>JAIHZV010000066.1 GCA_022718015.1 Phascolarctobacterium sp.
TTTCCTTACGCGGCAGCTGTGCCAGCTGCACCTCGATTTCCTCACCCACAGCCTTCGCCACGCGCTCGCTGTCCGTAATCAATATAGCGCAGGCCAGCGGGTCATGCTCTGCCTGGCTCAGCAGGTCAGCCGCCAGATAAGTCGGATTAGCGCTGTCGTCAGCAACAATAAGAATTTCGCTCGGTCCGGCCAGCATATCAATATCTACATGGCCGATAACAGCCTTCTTCGCCAAGGTTACGAAGATGTTGCCGGGGCCGGTGATTTTTTCAACCTTCGGTACGGTCGCCGTGCCAAAGGCCAGCGCAGCAATTGCCTGCGCACCGCCCATCTTATAAATCTCGGTAACGCCGATAAGCTTGGCGGTTACGAGCACGTTCGGATTAACCTTGCCGTCCTTTCCTGGCGGTACAGCCATCACAATGCGCGGCACACCGGCCACCTTCGCCGGGCAGGCATTCATCATTACAGACGAGGGATAAGCAGCCGTGCCGCCGGGAACATAGATGCCGACGGAATCAACCGGCGTAACCTTTTGGCCTAAGAGCGAGCCATAGGGGCGGTTCGTCAGCCAGGTTTTAGGCATCTGCTCCTCATGGAACTTCATGACATTGGCAATAGCACGCTCCAGCGCAGCCTTCACCTCCGGCTTTACGATATCCTCGGCCTCCGCAAACTCTTCCTCTGTTACGCGGATATTTTCCGGCGTCAGCTCCACGCGGTCAATCAGCTTCGTGTAATAAAAAAGGCTTTCGTCGCCATTCTTGCGCACATCAGCGACAATCTGGTCAACAACCTGTGCTGCCGTCATGTGTCTGCCGAACATAGCATCCGTACCAGCCTGAATACGCGGAGATAATTCTACCTCATCAAAAGCCTTCTTTTTCATTAAAGCAGCAATCTCGGCTGCGTTCATCCTTCTTGCGTCTGTAACCTGCATTTTATTTTTCCTCCTCATTTAAAACAATACGTAAATCCTCAACCAGCTTATGCAAGCGTGCAAATTTCAGCTTAAAGCTGGCGCGGTTCGCAATCAGTCTGGCTGTGGCCGTAAAAATGGAATCAACCTCAGCCAGCTTATTTTCTTTCAGGGTTCGCCCTGTTTCTACTATATCTACAATCATCTCGCTCAAGCCCACGATAGGCCCCAGCTCAATAGAGCCGTTGAGCTTGACGATTTCTGTCTGAATCCCCAGCTTATTAAAATACGCCTTTGCGCAGTTCGGATATTTCGTTGCTACGCGCAGATGCGCATAATCCGTCAGCTTTTCGCGGCGCTTGGCCTCCGGCACGGCCATCATCAGGCGGCATTTGCCAAAGCCAAGGTCGAGCAGCTCCACAACATCCTTATCCTGCTCCAAGAGGACATCCTTGCCGATAATACCGATGTCTGCTGCGCCGTATTCCACGTAGGTCGGCACATCGACGGTTTTGGCAATGATGAAGCGCACCTTGGTTTCCTCGTTGCTGATGACCAGCTTGCGCGAATCCTCAGTAACATTTTCAGCACTGCAGCCCACCTTTTCCAGCAGGCGGACAGATTTATCAAACAGCTTGCCCTTCGGCAAGGCTATGGTTATGTATTCGTTCATTTATAAAACCCCTCAATTTTTTGTTTAGGTACTCCTAGGAGCATTTCTGAAGTATATGATGCCTTATCGTTAAGCTTATTCTACATACACCAGTGAGCTGCAGCAATAATCCTTCATCGCCTTCGCAGCCTCTGTCAGCTCCATTGCCTCCGTCGCCAGCTTTACACTGCGCCCTTCGCTGCGCAGCGCCGTAGCCTTGGCAATGGCCTCCGGCAGCTTGCCCTCGCTCCAGCCGACGAACGCATCCCAGCCGCGTTCATTATTCACCGCACCGGTACGCTCCAGCGCCAGCAAAATTCTGTCCACGCCCAGCGCAAAGCCTGTTGCCGGACAATCCATGCCGAAGCTCTGCATCATCTTGTCATAACGGCCGCCACCGGCTACAGGATAACCAAGCTCCGGCAGATAGATTTCAAACAGCATCCCTGTGTAATAATCAAGTGAACGGTACAGGCCAAGGTCAAAGCTCAAATATTCCGCAGCGCCATAAGCTTCTACTAAAGCGTAAATCCTGCGCAGATTGTCGAGCGCGCTCAGGCATTTTTCCTGCGTCACGATCTGACCGATGCGCTCTAAAAGCTCCGGCCCGCCCTGCAGGAAAAGAAAATCAGCGAAAAGCTGCTTGATTTCCGGACGAATATTTTCGATGCTGTCTGCCAGCTCCTGCATCGCAACTGCATCGTGGCGTCGCAGGCAGGATTTCAGCTCACGCAGCTGCGCTGCATCGAAGCCGGCCTCTTCGGCCAGACCGTTGATAAAATCAACATGCCCAAGGCTGATAGCAAAACGCTCCACGCCTGCGGCCTTCATAGCCGCTGCTGCCAGCACGATGACCTCGGCATCAGCAGCTGCACCGCTGGCGCCCAGCATCTCCACGCCGGCCTGTTCAAATTCACATTGACGTCCGGCCTGAATCTCCTCGTAGCGATAAAGATTCGCCAGATAGCAGAGCCGTTTAATTTTTTCGCCGCCCTGCAAGCGTGTTGCCGTCAGGCGCGCAATTGGCGCTGTCATATCATTGCGCAGCACCAGAAGATTGTTGCTGCGGTCGAAAAAGCGAAAATCGCCCTTCGTGCCGCTTGCACCAAAGGTATCTACATATTCAAAATCCGGCGTCTTTACCTCATCGTAGCCCCACTTATCAAACACGCGGATAATTGCGTCTTCGACGGAGCGGCGTGTTTTCATCTGTCCCGGCAGAATATCCTTCGTTCCGTAAGGAACCTGATACACCTTATTTGTCATTTCTTTCCCCTCTAACTTTCATATTATTACAAGCAGAAGACTAGTCCTCTGTTTTTTTATCCTTTAATAGCGGCATCACCGATTTATAGCCATCGGCACCATAGACTAGGCAGCGCTTAACGCGCGAGATTGTCGCCGTACTGGCACCTGTTTTTTCTACTATGTTCTCATAGATGCAGCCCTCGTCTAGCAGCCGTGCTACCTCTAAGCGCTGCGCCATAGCCTTCAGCTCGCTAATCGTGCAGATATCCTCAAAAAATTTATAGCACTGCTCCTTGTCCTTAAGTTGCAGAATCACCTTAAATAATTGGTCAGTAAGTTTGTCATGAATATTAGCAGCCATCGTGTTTCCTCCTCGATACTTTAGTACGCTAACTTATGAAAATACTTTAATACTTTATTGTGCGAAAGTCAAGTAAAATTTACAAAAAAATTCTTTTTTCCTGCGAAACCCGCTTTTTGTAAATTTTTCTTTACAATTACCTAGTGATTTGGTATAATTCTAAACGGTAAACTTTTTTCTAGCAGCCTTTACAGGTCTGTAAAAAAATCTCTGCTTTCGCAAGAAATTTGTTGACAAGCGTAAGAAATAGATGTATGATTATTTCACTAAACTTCACAGAGATTTCATCAAGAGTAGCTGAGGGACTGGCCCGATGACGCTACGGCAACCACACAAATGTGAACGGTGCCAAATCCAACGGAAGCATTCCGGCAGATGAAGATATACTAACGCAACGTATCCTTCACCGTGTCGGTGAAGGATTTTCTTTTTCCTGAAATTAATATCACAAAATGCTTTCAACCGAGAAAGCAGAGAAAAGAAAGGACTATAACAATGATAGAGTTAGTAAACGTAGAAAAAACCTACTACAGCAAAGCCGGCGATATCCACGCTCTGCACAAAACCAGCCTGAGCATCAAAGCCGGTGAGATTTTTGGTATCATCGGCCTGTCCGGCGCCGGCAAATCCACGCTGGTGCGCTGCATCAACATGCTGGAAAAACCGACCGCAGGTCAGGTTTTCGTAGACGGTCAGGAGCTGACCGCGATGAGCGAAAAGCAGCTGCGTAAGGCACGCCAAAGCATCGGCATGATTTTCCAGCACTTCAACCTGCTGGCCAGCCGCACTGTTTATGACAACATTGCCTTCCCGCTGGAAATCCAAGGCCTGAGCAAAAGCGAAATCGACAAGCGCGTGCGCCCGCTCTTAGAGCTTGTACAGCTGGAAACCCGCGCCAACTATTATCCGAGCCAGCTGTCCGGCGGTCAGAAGCAGCGTGTCGGCATTGCCCGCGCACTGGCAAGCAATCCGAAGGTGCTGCTCTGCGACGAAGCAACCTCTGCACTCGACCCGCAGACCACCAAATCTATTCTGGAGCTGCTGAAGGATATCAATCAAAAAATGAACCTCACCATCGTGCTCATCACGCACCAGATGGAGGTTGTCAAAACCATTTGCGACCGCGTTGCCGTTATCGAAAGCGGCGATATCATTGAAGAAGGCCCGATGGTTGATGTCTTCACCAATCCGCAGCATCCGACCACAAAGGAATTCACGAAGAGCGTTATCAACGCCGAGCTGCCTGACATAGTTAAGAAAATGCAGCTTAGCGACACCTATACCGACGGCAGCAAGCTGCTGGTGCGCATCTCCTTCATCGGTGACAGCGCCAGCGAGCCTATTATCTCCGGCATGGTCAAGCACTTCGATGTAGACGTAAGCATTATCTCCGGCAACACTGACCAGCTCAAGGATCTGCTCTTTGGTACCCTGCTTATTGAAGTCTCCGGCACCAAGGACGGCATCAAGAATGCTTTGGAATATCTGCATAAACAACATCTGAAAACGGAGGTAATCGGCTATGAGTCCTGATATGATTAATCTTTTAATAAAATCCTTTTGGGAAACCTGCTACATGGTTTTCGCATCCACACTGCTTTCTACATTGATTGGCATTCCTCTCGGCGTTATCCTCACGGTAACCCGTAAGGACCACATTCTGCCGAACCAGCCGCTCAACGCTGTCCTCGGCGCCATCGTCAACGCTACCCGTTCTACTCCGTTCATCATCTTAATGGTAGCAATTATTCCGCTGACGCGTATGATCGTCGGCTCTTCCATCGGTACCACTGCAGCCATCGTGCCGCTGACCATTTCTGCAGCACCGTTCATTGCGCGTATCATTGAATCTTCTCTGCTGGAAATCAACCCCGGCATTATTGAAGCAGCGCAGGCTATGGGTGCCAGCCCGATGCAGATTATCCGCAAGGTGCTGCTTCCTGAAGCAATGCACTCCATCGTTCTCGGCGTAACGCTCGCCATCATCAGCTTAATCGGCTACTCCGCAATGGCCGGCACCTTAGGCGGCGGCGGCTTAGGCGACCTTGCTATCCGCTATGGCTATCAGCGCTTCCAGATGGACGTTATGATTGCCACGGTTGTCGTTCTGATTGTCATGGTACAGGCTATGCAATCGCTTGGTGATTACGCATCCAAAAAGCTTAATAAAAACAAACTGTAATCAGCAGGCCAAATGAGGGTTTACAATGGTCAATACCCTCTCTGCCTGCGAAGCAGGCATCTCTCCCTTATAGGGAGAGCTTATTCGATGTACTCTTTGTACGATAGTACAACGAATAAGTTTCCCCTGTAAGGGGAAATGTCAGCTACGCTGACAAAAGGGTATTTAGTGACCAACGTAATAAATTAAAAAGCCGCTGCTGGAAAACAGCAGACCACCACTATTTAGGGAGGAATAACTTATGAAGAAGATTACAAAACTTTTACTCACTGTTGCGCTCTGCGCACTGACCATCATCGCCGCAGGCTGCGGCGGCGACAAGGCAGCCGACAAAAAGGCTGATCCGAACGCACCCGTAAAAATCGGCGTAACCGCTGGTCCGCACGCTGAAATCATGGACAACGTCAAAAAGCTGGCTGAAAAGGAAGGCTTGAAGGTTGAAGTTGTCGAGTTCTCCGACTATGTAACACCGAACGTTTCTCTGGCACAGGGCGAGCTGTTTGCCAACTCTATGCAGCACGCTCCCTATCTCGCTGCTACACTGAAAAAAGAGCCGAAGTTCGAGCTTGTTGAGGCCTTCAAAACCGTAAACTTCCCGATGGCTATCTACTCCACCAAATATAAGAAGGTTGAGGATATCCCGGCCGGTGCAACTATCGGTATTCCGAACGATCCGTCCAACGGCGCACGTGCTCTGCTTGTGCTGGCAGACAAGGGCTTCATCGAAGTCAAAGACAAAAATGATGTAAGCACCTCCGTAGCAAGCATCACTGCTAACCCGAAAAACTACAAGATTCAAGAGCTTGACGCTGCTTCTATTCCTAAAGCAATGGGCGATCTTGATGTTGCCGTTATCAACGCCAACTATGCCCTCGTTGCTAAGCTGAATCCCTCCAAGGATTCTCTGCTGGTTGAACGTGCTGACAACCCGTTTGTTAACATCTTCGTAACCACCAAGGCTAATGCTAAGGATCCGCGCATCGAGCAGCTGAAAAAAATCTATACCTCTGCTGAAAACAAAAAATTCATCGAGGATCATTTTAAAGGCTCTATCACTCCGGCATTCTGATAGCAGCCTGAGCTGAGGGAGAAGAAGCCAGCCACTTGACACTTCTTCCCCAAACCTTTATACTTATGCTAACAACTCCATAAGAAAACTTAGAGTGAGTCTAAAAATTTAGCTCATGAAGGGG
>JAIHZV010000352.1 GCA_022718015.1 Phascolarctobacterium sp.
TTTTTTGCTATACTATAGATGTAAAAAAGTCACGAAATCCCGGGCGGTTAACAGGGAATTAAAAAAGTCACGAAATCCCGGGCGGTTAACAGGGGGCTAAAAAAGTAAAAGGGGTGACGCCCCTTTTTTTTTATCGGAAAGGAAAGAAATGAAATTTAAATTATATACTATAGATGATAGATGATCGTTATATTAAATATTTAAAAATGTATGATAAAAAAGTATCTCATAACTACGATCATAATGTAAATAAAAAACCATATGTAGGAATCGTATATGAAGATAAAGATAATCATAAATTTTTCGCTCCTTTATCTAGTCCTAAAGAAAGACATAAAACTATGAGTGATTTTATGATTGATTGTATAAAATTAGATGGAGGAGAATTGGGTGTGATAAATTTAAATAATGTTATCCCTGTTAATGATACGTTCTTGACAAAAGTCAATATCCCGCCCAAAAACGAAAGACACGTATTAACAAAAGAAGAACAAAGATATTTAATACTTTTGGATAATCAATTGGAGGAAATCAATTCTCCTATCATATCACAAAAAATTCAGTATAATTGTAAACGTATTTTTAATCATCAAGTAAGTGATAGAGTTAAAATGCGTTCAACAGATTTAGATACGCTGTTAATTGCTAATCATAATTATAATTATATTATAAATAATTCGATATTAGCTAGCAAACTTGCACGTAACGAATTAAGTATTAATGAACATGAACCATGGATCATAAATCACAATAGTTTAGATAAGAATGGTAATGTAGTTGAATCAAAGCCAACTTTAATGTTAGAAAATGGTACTTTAAATATTAATCCTGATTATAATTATGCTCACCTAGAAGAAAGTATGTATCAGACAATGGTTGATGATATTAAAAAAGGTGAAGGTAAAGCTAACCAATTAACAACTCCTAACAAAACTAAAGATAATGATTATGAAAGATAGAGTTAAAACTCTATTTTTTTAATTTGTTATAATAATATAAATGAAAGGGTAACCAAAATTTAGACACGATATCTATGGTATAATTAACTAAAGGAGCAAAATGAAATATACTGTAGAATTTAAACAACAAATCGTTGCGT
>JAIHZV010000353.1 GCA_022718015.1 Phascolarctobacterium sp.
GGGGTACACCGGGGCGCAGCCCAGTCCGATGATAATAAATCCCGCGATTGCCGTAACGGTAAACGGCAGTGCAATGCATGCCACGCCCGCAAGCGCAATGCTGACGCCCAGCCGTATCATCTTATTGTCACCCAGCTTGTCGGATATAAAGCCGGATAAAAATCTACCTGTGGTAATACCGATAAAAAACAGCGAACCGTATGCCGCTGCTTTTTCATTGCTGATACCCCTTGTGCCTTCCAGGTAACTGCTTGCCCATAGCATGGTGGTGGCTTCCGCCGCGCAGTATGCCAGGAAGCCCAGCAAAAGGCAGGGCACTCCTTTTATTTTGAAGGCGCCCTTTATGCCTAAAAGCGCGGTTTCCCCGCTCCCTATCTCCGTCTGTTTGTTGACCTTCCATAACGGAAGTGTCACCAGAATTACCGCTGCAATGGCAAACTGCAGGCAGGAAACGGTACGGTAGCCGTTCGTCCAGGTGCTGTGCAGCAGGGCATAACTCATAATGTACGGGCTGACAATCGTACCTACGCCCCAGAAACAGTGCAGCCAGCTCATGTGACGGGAACTATAATGCAATGCCACATAGTTATTCAACGCCGCATCAATAGCGCCGGCTCCCAGACCGTAGGGAATTGCCCAAAGGCACATCTGGTAAAATTCCGTAACGGTCGAAAAGCCAAATAAGGCAACGGCCGTGAGCAGGACGCTTACGAACGTTACCGTTTTGGTCTTAAACCGTTTGGTCAGTCTTTCGGACAACAGTCCCGAAATAATGGTGCCACCCGAAATAATCATGGACACCATGCCCATATAGGACAACGGCACGCCGAAATCCACGCGGATGGTAGGCCATGCCGAGCCCAGCAGCGAGTCGGGCAGCCCCAGACTGATAAAAGCTAAATAGATAACTGCTAAAAGTAATAAATACACAAAACTTACCTCTGTAAAACGAATTTTTTCGCAAAACTGCCTTGCTGAAAACGGATATTTTTCGAAAAACCGCCGATGCAGAAAATTTCTTTTGCTGAACTATTTTAACTGCAGACCGGCTGTAAATGCCTTGCCCACTACATCTCCTAAAGCCACATAGGTGTTGG
>JAIHZV010000354.1 GCA_022718015.1 Phascolarctobacterium sp.
GTACTACGACGGAAGATGAGTTTTAGAAATCGATAACAGCAGATAGCGCAATTTTTATAAATGAGTAGGCAAATTTTGCAATTGTGGAAAAGAAAAAAACACTGTTCCAGCCAAAAAATGAGATTCAGAAGGTTATTGGCAGAATTGCCATTTGTGCGGATACGGCACATGCCTTCGGCGCAAGCTGGCATGGCAAAATGTGTGGCTCTATTGCCGATTTCAGCTCCTTCAGCTTCCATGCAGTAAAGAACTTTACTACTGCTGAGGGTGGTGCACTTGCTTGGAAGACTATTCCTGGCATTGATGACGAAGAGATTTATCATCAGCTGCAATTGCTGTCTCTGCATGGTCAGTCTAAGGATGCTTTGGCTAAGACTAAGCTGGGCGCTTGGGAATATGATATCGTTGGCCCGTGGTTCAAATGCAATATGACAGATATCATGGCTGGCATTGGTTTGGCGCAGATGAAGCGTTATCCTGCAATGCTGGCTAGACGTAAAGAGATTATTGCAAAATATGATGCAGCCTTCAAACCGCTTGGTGTTGAAGTGCTTGACCACTATAACGATGAGCATCAATCCTCCGGCCATCTGTATATTACGCGTATTCCGGGTGTAGGCCTGAAGGAGCGTCAAGAAATTATTATCAAGATGGCAGAGGCAGGCATTGCAACCAACGTGCATTACAAGCCGCTGCCGATGATGACTGCTTATAAGAATCTGGGCTTTGATATTAAGGATTACCCGAATGCTTACAAGCGTTTTGTTAACGAGATTACTTTGCCGCTGCATACCTGTTTAACGGATGAAGAGGTTGAGTATATTATTGAAAACTACTGCAAGATTGTGAAGGAGTATATTTGATGCTCTGCAAATGGGAAGAGTTGCCACAGAATATGCAAAATGGCGCAGTGCGTCCGTATTATGACAGCCTGCAGGGCAAAAAGTGCAGCCTGTTTATGAAGGCGATTTTTGACAGAGTAGTTTCCTTGCTGATGCTTATAGGATTGTCGCCAATCTTTCTGCTTTTGGCAGTCATGATTAAGCTGGATAGTCCCGGTGAGGTTTTCTTTCGTCAGGAGCGTGTTACGCAATAC
>JAIHZV010000067.1 GCA_022718015.1 Phascolarctobacterium sp.
GGCAGCGGCAAGTCGACGCTGATTAACGATATCCTTTATAACGCGCTGGGCAGCAAGCTTAACGGTGCGCGCCTGCGTGCAGCGGAGCATGACAGCATCGAAGGTCTGGAGCTGGTGGACAAGGTTATCAACATCGACCAGTCTCCGATTGGCCGCACGCCGCGCTCCAACCCTGCGACCTATACAGGCGTGTTTGACTTCATCCGTGAGCTGTTCAGCCAGACGAATGAGGCGAAGCTGCGCGGCTATAAGGCAGGACGCTTCAGCTTCAACGTGAAGGGCGGACGCTGCGAGGCCTGCAAGGGCGACGGCATGAATAAAATCGAGATGAACTTTCTGCCCGACGTTTATGTTCCCTGCGAGGTGTGCCATGGCGCGCGCTATAACCGCGACACGCTGGAGGTGCATTACAAGGGCAAGACGATTGCCGAGGTGCTGGACATGACGGTCAGCGAGGCGTGCGAGTTCTTCAAGAACCAGCCGCGTATTGCGCGCAAGCTGCAGGTGCTCGAGGACGTCGGCCTTGGCTATATCCATCTGGGGCAGGCGGCGACGACGCTTTCGGGCGGCGAGGCGCAGCGCGTCAAGCTGGCGACGGAGCTTTCCCGCCGCAGCACGGGACGCACGGTGTATATCCTTGATGAGCCGACGACCGGCCTGCATATTGCCGATGTGCATAAGCTGCTCGACGTGCTGCAGCGCCTTGTGGAGGCAGGCGACAGTGTAATTGTTATTGAGCATAATCTTGATGTTATCAAGGTGGCAGATTATATTATTGACCTCGGACCGGAGGGCGGCGACAAGGGCGGCACGCTCGTGGCCAGCGGTACGCCGGAGGAGGTTGCCAAGGTCAAGAAGTCTTATACCGGCCAGTATATCAAGGCTGAGCTGGCGAAGGCGAAGAAGAACGGGTGGTATGTATGACAGAGTTAGCAGCAGGCTTTAGCGATGCGATTCGCAATGCGCTGGCTGTTCTGCCGGAAAAGCCGGGCGTTTATCTTATGCATGATGCCACGGGCAAGGTCATCTATGTGGGTAAGGCCGTGGTGCTGAAGAACCGCGTGCGCAGCTACTTCCGCAATCTGGCGAGCCATACGCCGAAGGTTAAGGCGATGGTGGCGAAGATTGCCGAGATTGAGACGATTGTTACCTCGAGCGAGGTCGAAGCGCTGATTTTAGAGTGCAACCTGATTAAAAAATATCGTCCGCGCTATAACATCAGCCTCAAGGACGACAAAACCTATCCCTATCTTAAGGTGACGGTGAACGAGGAATTTCCGCGGCTGTTCGTGACGCGCCGCCAAAGCCGTGACGGGGCGAAGTATTACGGACCCTATGCCGACGCCGGAGCGATGCATGCGACGGTGAAGCTTTTGCGCAGCATGTTTCCGCTGCGTACCTGCCGCAAGATGAATCCCGACAGGCCGTGCCTCAACTACCATATCAAGCGTTGCCTTGCGCCCTGCGCCGGTTATGTGGGCCGTGCGGAGTATCAGCAGATGATTCGCTCGGTGTGCATGGTGCTTGACGGACGCACGACGGAGCTGGAGCGCGACCTGAAGCAGCGGATGCAGGAGGCGGCGGATAATTATGCCTTTGAGGAGGCTGCACGGCTGCGCGACCAGCTGCAGGCAGTGATGCGTCTCAACGAATCGCAGAAGGCCGTGACGAACAATGGCGGCGATATGGATGTCTTTGGCTTTGCGCAGGATATGACAGGCGCGTGCGTGCAGATTTTCTTTGTGCGTAAGGGTAGGCTGATTGGTCGTGACAACTTCTTTTTGCAGAATGAGGGCGATGAGCCGGGCGAAATCATGACAGCGTTCGTGAAGCAGTATTATAATGAGGCAACCTTTATTCCCCGGGAAATTGTGCTGCCGTACCTGCCGGAGGCTGATGAGCAGCAGCTTATCGAAATGTGGCTGGCAGAGCGTGCGGAGCGTAGGGTGGAGCTGTTAAAGCCGCAGCGCGGCGTGAAGCGTGAGCTGCTGAAGCTGGCGGCGGATAATGCTGTGAAGCTGCTCGACGAGCGTTTGCGCAAGGGCAGCCTGTCGCTGAAGAATGACGAGCAGGCAGCAGAGGAGCTACAAAGGGCGCTGGGCATGACGCAGCCCTTGGAGCGCATGGATTGCTTCGATATCAGTCATACGCAGGGCAGCGAGACGGTTGCTTCGATGGTTGTCTTTCGTAACGGCAGCATCAGCAAGAAGGATTACCGCAAGTACAAGATTGTTTCTGCCGAGGGCAAGCCGGACGATTTCAAGTCGATGCAGGAGGTTGTCTACCGCCGCTACAAGGATTACGAGGATTTGCCTAGCCTCGTCGTTATCGACGGCGGCAAGGGACAGCTCAGCTCGGCGCTGGAGGTGCTGCACGGCCTGGGACTGGACGATTTGCACGTCGTCGGTCTGGCGAAGCGCGAGGAAGAAATCTTCAAGCCGCATCAAAGCGAGAGCATTCTGCTCGACCGCGACAGTGCAGCGCTGCATCTGATTCAGCGTATCCGCGATGAGGCGCATCGCTTTGCTATCACCTATCACCGCAAGCTGCGCGGCAAGCGTAACCTTGTCTCTGTGCTTGACCATGTGGAGGGCATCGGCCCGAAGCGCAGGCAGGAGCTGTGGAAGGCGTTCAAGACGCTGGACGCTATGCGAGCGGCCAGCGTGGAGGAGCTGGCGCAGGTGGAAAGCATGAACCATGCGGCGGCGCAGACGCTGTATGACTTCTTCCGTCTTGAGCTGCCCGAAAAGCAGGCGGCGCTGCAATAGCGGACGCTGAAAGTTCACAGCAAGTTTAAAGTTTTTGGCGGCTTTTTGTGTTATAATGAGCTTAGGTCAAATAAAAAATTATTATTGATTGGAGGTCTTGGTAATGACAAAATGGGTATGCAATATTTGTGGCTATGTTTATGATCCTGAGGTTGGCGATCCGGACAACGGTGTAGCAGCAGGCACTGCCTGGGAGGATGTTCCGGCAGATTGGGTTTGCCCTCTGTGCGGCGTTGGCAAGGACGATTTCAGCGAAGAAGCATAAATTTATAAGATTTTAAAACGTAAAAAGTCCGCTGACTGAAAGCTTATGCTGCAATCGGTCAGCGGACTATAGTTTTTGAAGGGCATAAATTTCCTGCTTGGTAGCTGTTGGAGACTTGAATTTTCTATATAAGTGTAGTACAATATAGAAAAAGGTGTTACCGATAGACGGTTGACCCTTAATAGTTTTTGGTTAAAAATAACCGCAAGTTTTTCGAGGGCTGGCGGTTATTTTTGTTTTTGTGATTGTCCCATCATATAGCCTAAACCGAAAGAGGTCAGAACTAAGCCTATAATAGCTATGAAGCCTTCTATAGTGAGCATGGGCATCACCTCTCTTCTTAGTCGGATTTCTAGCGTAACTAGAGCCTGAAAATCAGAGAGTCAACCGCCTACCGTTGTATTTGGTAACACCATAAGATGATTCTAACATATAATTTTGGAAAAGTAAACAAATATTTATGGAAGTTGTAGAGAAGTCATAGCAATAAGGCAGCGAGTTGGCGGTTTTGCTGCAAAAATAGTTGATAATTGTTTGCAATCGTGTTATTATGTTGTTAGTTCCTGTGGGTGGACTTAAATTGACGATTCTTGTAAAAGATGAGAAAAGAGAGGTTTTTTAAATGACTACTGTAGTGGAAAAATACTTGCAAATTGCTAACCTGGCAAAGGACCCGGCTAATACCGAGGTTGTTATCGACGGCATCCTGACCTTCTTCGGTCTGGACTACATCGACCTGAACATGGGCATTGAAAGATTGTACACTATGAAGAAGATTGATTATAAATTCAGAAGCGTAATGTACAAGGCTGAAGACCTGGGCGCTATCATGGCTTGGTTCAAGGAAGCTGCCGGCGTAACTGACGAAGAAATCGCTGCTGCTGAAGCAAAAAATAAAGAATATATCGAAGGCTGCCTGATGCTGGCTAAACAATATCTGGGCATGGGCCATGCAATCAGCGGCAAAACCTATCTGGAGCTGGCTGCTGCTAAAGGCTCCGAGGAAGCTAAGGCTCAGCTGAAGGATATGGAATATGCAGAGGATATGTATATGCTGGGCGAGCAATACCTGGGCATGGGTCACTGCATCTGCTCCAAAACCTATTTCGAGCTGGCTGCTGCCAAAGGCTGCCCAAAGGCTGCACAAAAGCTGAAGGACATGGAATATGCAGAGGATATGTACATGCTGGGCGAGCAATACCTGGGCATGGGCCATGCAATCAGCGGCAAAACCTACATGGAGCTGGCTGCTGCTAAAGGCTGCCCGAAGGCTGCACAAAAGCTGAAAGATATGGAATACGCAAAGGATATGTATATGCTGGGCGAGCAATATCTGGCAATGGGCCACAAAATCTGCTCCAAGACCTACTTTGAGCTGGCTGCTGCCAAAGGCTGCCCGAAGGCTGCTGCAAAATTAGCTGAATACTAAGAGCCGGTCTGACTAAAAAAATTAGCCGAAAGCAAGGACGCTTGTTTGCGCCTGAGCTTTCGGCTTTTGTGTTATGTTGTTTGCTTGCGTAATGGCGTAAAAAAGCCGCCTGCATGACTGTGCAGACGGTTTTGCCTTGCTTATTAGAAGCTGATGAGCTGCATACGGTAGACAGCACTGACGCCGGCGTTGAGCGCGAGCATACAGCCAAGGGAAAGAGCGATTAAAAGAGCAGTTTCCTTGGAGTTGAGCGGTTGCTGCTGCAGTCTGGCGCGGTTAAACGCTTTGAGGCAGAGTGTAATCAGCATACCGAAAAGAAATAGGGCGAAGCAGATATTAAGCATGAGGTACTCCTTTATAAATAGATGGCAGATTGCCGGAAATTGCATGAGCTGCGCAGCATAGCGCAGTAAAATACAAGTCTAATTATAGCAAAATGGTGCTCAATGTCAAGCGCAGGCCGAACGCAGTTTTTTTGCCTGCCTCCCTGCAAGTGTGCTATACTTAATGAAGAAGCTTATTAAGGAGGCAAGAATATGGAAACAAGAGTTGCAGTTATTTCTTTAATTGTTACGGATAAGGCTGTGGTCAGCGAGCTGAATGCTATTTTGCATGCTTACGGTGATTACATCATCGGTCGTATGGGCCTGCCCTATAAGGAAAAGAACGTCAACATCATCTGCGTGGCGATGGACGCACCGCAGGATGTCATCAGCGCTATGAGCGGCAAGCTGGGCCTGCTCGAGGGCGTGACGGCTAAGGCTGCTTATTCGAAGTAATACCCCTAAAAAATACCCCTCTGTCGCCTATGGCGACATCTCCCCTGACGCTAAGACCCAGTTTTTACAAGCGCAAGCGCCGTAAAAACTGTTGGTCGTGCTAACATCGCTTGCGATGAACAGGGGCGACTAATTCGACGTACTAGCAAAACACCCTCTCTACACCAGCAGGCAGAGAGGGTATTTTTCGTTTTACTTTTAGAAGCTTTCGAGCAGATGGTAGCCGCGGCCGATGAGGAAGGTTGCGGTTTCCGGCTCTGCTGTTTTGAGGATAACAACCGGTTTGACGTTTTCACGGTTGAAGGAGATGTACAGATAGGAGATGTCGATGTTGGCGCTGTGGATGGCCGTGAGGATGCCGTCGAGATAGCCAGGGGTATCGTCCATTTCTACGGCGATAACCTTGTCGTGGCGGCATTGGTAGCCTTCCTTCTTAAGCGTTTCCATAGCGACCTCGGGATTGTCGACAATTAGACGCACGATGCCGAACTCGGCGCTGTCGTTGGCGAGCATGGTGTAGATATTGATATTAGCCTTCGCTAAAATAGTGGTGATTTTTAAAAGTCCACCGCAGTTGTTTTCGGTGAATAAAGAAACCTGATTAAGCATTTTGCTTAGCCTCCCCTAAAATATAGTAACAAAATGATTATACCACAAATGAATGCAGACTGAAAGTGCTGTTTTGTAAACTTTATGTATGTAATGAGAGGACATAAGGACAGACTCGCCGTTTGTTGACGCGCCTGCCGGTGCGTGCTACAATCAGTTTAGAGTTTAGAGTGATTGGAGGAAGAATATGAAGCTGATGCATTTGTCTGACCTGCATCTGGGCAAGAGGCTTAACGAGTTTTCGCTTCTGGAGGACCAGTGCTTTATTTTACAGCAGCTTGTGGAGCTGGTGCGCAGCGAGCAGCCTGACTGCGTGCTGCTGGCCGGGGATATTTATGACAAGCCTGTGCCGCCGGCAGAGTCGGTGACGCTGTTTGACGATTTTTTGAATAAGCTGGCACAGCTGACGACGGTGTGCGTGACGAGCGGCAACCATGATTCCGCGGAGCGCTTGGCGTTCGGTGCGCAGCTGATGCGTGAGGGCGGCGTGCATTTCTGCGGCCTTTATACTGGCGAGCCGCAGTGCGTGACGCTGCAGGATGCTTATGGCAATGTTGCTGCGCCCTACATCCTCTGCCATGGGGCGCAGGTCCAGACCGTTGGGCAGCAGCATATAGAGGATCAGGCAGAAGGTCATGCCCGAGAACAT
>JAIHZV010000068.1 GCA_022718015.1 Phascolarctobacterium sp.
TGTTGCAGCTCGTCTGCATACCGGCCTGTGCGCTGACTGCACCGCTCTGGACGTAACTGAGGATAAGCTTGTTGCCTGGACTCGTCCGGCACTGGGCGGCAACATTTGCGCAACTATCGTCTGCGACCAGCATCGTCCGCAGATGGGCACTGTACGCCCGAAGGTTTTCAAGGCTCTGGAGCCTGACACCGCGCGTACCGGCGAGGTTATTGCCTTCACTCCGGAGGCTGGCGCTGTAAACCATGTTGAGCTGGTGGCTAAGGAATCCCTGAGCAGCGAAAACGCTGTAAAGATTGACGAGGCTGATATGCTGGCTGCCGGTGGCCGCGGCTTTGGCAGCAAAGAAAACTTTGACGTACTGGAGCAGCTGGCTGCTCTGTTCGAGAACTCCGCTGTTGCAGGCACCCGTGCTGCTATCGACGAGGGCTGGCTGAGCCATCCTCAGCAGGTTGGTCAATCCGGCAAAACCGTTAAGCCGCATATCTATTTCGCTTGCGGCATCAGCGGCGCTGTACAGCATCTGTGCGGCATGAAGGAAAGTGATATCGTTATCGCTATCAACAAGGACGCTGACGCACCGATTTTCACCGTTGCTGATTACGGTATTGTTGGCGATGTCAACGTTATCCTGCCGAAGCTTATCGAAAAGATTAAGGCTTACAAGGGCTAATCTTACGGGCAGAACAGCTCTGCTTTAGCTGGAGGCATAAATTATGTGGAAAACAATTTATATTGCCCACACCGAGGAGCAGGCGCAGCGAATTAAGCAGCTGCTCACGGAAAATGGTTTTTTGGTGCAGCTCAAAAGCTCTGGCGGCAAGCATAACAAGGCTTTTGAGATTTGCACGACGGTTTCTGAGGCAGAGGATGCCTATGAGGTTTTGTGCGAGCATAAATTCCAGTGCTGAGGAGGCGCAAGTCCTATGAAGAAAACGAAGATTATCTGCACTATGGGCCCAAGCACCGATAATGTGGACTTATTACAGAAAATGATGCTGGCCGGGATGGACCTGGCTCGCTTCAACTTCTCTCATGGCGACCATGCAAGCCATGCTGAGCGTTTGGCGCTGGTGCGCGAGGCTGCACAGCAGGCAGGCAAGGTTATTGCCACAATTGCTGATACCAAGGGACCGGAGATGCGTCTGGGCATGTTTGCGGACGCTAAGGTTACGCTGCATGAGGGCGAAGAGTTCTGCCTGACGACGGAGCCTTATCTGGGCGATGCTCATATGGCGCACGTGAATTATGCAGGTCTGCCTGAGGATGTTACGGTTGGCAGCAGCATTTTGCTGAACGATGGTCTGCTTTCGCTGAAGGTAGAAAAAATTGAAGGCTGCAAAATCTATACCAGGGTTACGAACGGCGGCGAGCTGAGCTCACGCAAGCGTGTAGCCTGTCCGGGTATTGAGCTGCAGCTGCCCTTCCTGTCCGAGCAGGACCAGGCGGATATTCTTTTTGCTGTGGAGCACGATATGGATTATATCGCGGCCTCCTTTGTTCAGAAGGCCGACGATGTGCTGGCTATCCGCAGAGTTCTGGAGGAGGCAGGCTCCTCCATCGGCGTCATTTCGAAGATAGAGAATGAAGCCGGGGTACAGCATATTGATGAGATTATCAATGTTTCCGACGGCATTATGGTGGCGCGCGGTGACTTAGGTGTAGAGATTCCGACTGAGGACGTACCTCTGGTGCAAAAGGATATTATCGAACGCTGCAATAAGGCAGGCAAGCCTGTTATTACGGCGACGCAGATGCTTGAGAGCATGATTAGCAGCTACCGTGCAACACGTGCGGAGGCGAGCGATGTGGCGAACTCCATCTTTGATGGCACCGACATTATCATGCTGAGCGGCGAAACTGCGAGCGGCAAATATCCGCTGGAGGCAGTGCGCACGATGGCAAAGATTGCCATGCGTACCGAGGATGCGCTTGATTATGTACGTATCTTCCAAAAGAAGGGCATCAGCGAGCGTATTCATTCTACGGACGCTATCAGTCACGCAACTGTGCAGATTGCCCAGGAAATAAAGGCTGATGCTATCTTGACGATTACAGAGTCCGGCTTTACGGCGCGTATGCTGGCTAAGTATAAGCCGAAATGCCAGGTTGTAGCAATGTCCCGTCTGCCGCAGCGTGTGCGTGCGATGCAGCTTTACTGGGGCGTGCAGCCGATTCTGGGGCCATACTCTGATAATACTGATGAAATGATTGAGCTTTCCCTGCAATCTGCTTTGCAGCATGGAGTGATTAAGGATGGCTCGTCTGTTGTGATAACTGCCGGTGTGCCTGTCGGGCAGCCTGGCAGTACCAATCTGATTAAGGTGGTTACTGTGGGTAATAAGCTGATTAGTGGTACGGGTATTGGCAGCAAGACCGTAACGGGCAGACTCGTTATTGGCAGAACTGCTGCTGATTTCCAAGACAAGCTGCAAAAGGGCGATGTGCTGGTTGTTGATGTGCTCAACGACGAGTATGTGCCGCTGGCAGCAGCGAAGGCTGCGGCTATTATTGCTGAGGAGGGCGGCCTGACGTCCTCGACAGCAATTGTTGCTGTGACCTGCGGCCTGCCTGTTATCGTGGGTGCGGCGAAGGCGACGAGCCTGCTGCCGGATGGCCAGCTCGTGACGGTTGACCCGGTTTCCGGCGCTGTCTACGAGGGCGATATCAACCTGTAATGAGTACAGAGCTGGTGCTGGAGGTTTGTCTGGCAGTCCGTCGAGATGAGCTGCAGGCAGCTCGCGATGGATTTACAAAAATATTAGAGTCTGCAGCAAAGCAGTCCTTATTTAAGGCTATAGGCGACTGCCTGCTGGCGGCGGTGCGCCGCCAGCAAAGGCAGCTGTTCGACGAATGGCTGGAGCAGGCGCGTGAAGCGCTGCTGAGCGCGACGGCGGAGCCGGAGCGCAGTGCGGAGGCTGCTGATTTTCTCACACGCTTGAGCTTTGTGGTCTGCGACCGCCGTCTGGCGGAGGCGCAGCCGGCGCTGGCACAGCTGGTGCGACGCTTTGCCAATGCAGCGTCAGCGGATATAGCAGCGAGGCTGTGGGCGGAGCTGCTGAGCCTGGCGGCGCGCATGGCGCGACGCGGCTGGCGTGAGGAAACAGCGTTTCTGCTGCGCTTATATCTGCGTGAGCTGCTGAAAAGAGATGACAGCGCTGTCTGGCAGCAAAGGCTGTTGGCGCTGCAGCTGCATTTTGTCGCTTATGCACGCTGGGACGGCTTTACTAAGGCCTGCGCTGCTTATCAGGAGCTGCTGCTTTTATTTCTGCTTCTGGTGCGGCGTACAGGCAAAAAAATATATACAAAAGAGCAGCAGGAGCAATATTTGCTCTTGTCATTACGTACTCTGCGTGGTATCATATCAAATGCAGCACGTAGCAGCATGAAGGACGACATGGAGATTTTCCGTGAGCTGTATCAATATTTGTGGCAGCTTGCCGGAGATAATAAGCGTCGTCGTCAACAGCTGCAGCTGTTATTGCAGCTGGCTATAAGCTATTGGCAAAGCTCCTTGCCAAAGACAAGCCGCAAGCAAGCGAGGTTTTTGGAGGATTTGCTGCAGCCGAGTCTGATAGATAAATTGTATGAAGACTTGCTTAATCGTATTTAACCTGCTGCTTTGCTTTTAGCGAAGCAGCATAAATTTTTTTATGTATAATGAGGTAAGAAAATGGCTAAAATTGTCGTAATCGGTAGTTGTAATATTGATATTACCGTTGAATGTGACCGCTGGGCACATCCCGGCGAGACTATTTTTGGCAATCGTCTGACTGTGTCCCCGGGTGGTAAGGGTGCAAACCAGGCAGTTGCTGCTGCCCGCCTCGGTGCGGATGTAATGATGGTTGGCTGTATCGGTGATGATGTATATGGTCAGCTGGTGCAGAAAGCATTGAAGGAAAATAATGTAGATGCGACCTATGTAAAGGTATTGCCAGGACAGAACAGTGGTACTGCCCATATTACAGTGGCTGAGGACGATAACACCATTATCGTTATTAAGGCAGCTAATGATTTAGTTGCTCCTGAACTGATTGACGAAGCGTGGGAGGCTATCAGCAAGGCAGACATAGTGCTTTTGCAGCATGAAATTCCTGCTGCGACCAACGCTTATGTTATAGAAAAATGTGCAGCTGCAGGCGTGCCTGTGCTGCTGAATCCTGCTCCTGTTGCTTCTGTTCTGGCAGAGCTTTTGGAGAAGGTTACTTATATGACGCCGAACGAGCATGAGGCCGAGCTGCTTTTCCCGGGCATGGGCAAGGCAGATATTCTGGATGCTAACCAGGGCAAGGTTATCATGACGCTGGGCAGCAAGGGCGTTGCCTATGCCGAAAAGGGCCAGGTTATTACTGTCCCCGGCTTTAAGGTAAAGCCTGTTGATACTACGGGTGCAGGCGACACCTTCAACGGTGCCTTCGCAGTAGCACGCGCTAACGGTAAATCAATGACTGAAGCCATCACCTTCGCTAATGCAGCAGCAGCGCTGTCTGTACAGAAGCTGGGCGCTCAGGGTGGTATGCCTTATTTAGAAGAAGTAGAGGAGATGTTGAAATAATGCAAAAGGGTGGCATGTTAAACAGCTCTATTGCTAAGGTGCTGGCAGATTTAGGCCATACGGACACCATTGTTATCGGTGATTGCGGTCTGCCTGTTCCGGCTGGAGTACAGAAGATTGATTTGGCGCTGAAGCCCGGTACGCCTTCCTTTTTGGAGGTTGTCGAAGAGGTTGCCAAGAATATGGTTATTGAAAAGGTAGAGATTGCCGGTGAAATGGAAGGCAGAAATCCTGCAGTTTATAGTGCAATGAAACAGCTCTTCACGAAAGAGGAATGGATTATTGACGTTGACCATGAGGTCTTCAAGGAAGCAACGAAGAAAGCAAAATGCATTATCCGCACCGGTGAAATTACTCCGTATGCGAATGTTATTCTGCACAGCAACGTTTTCTTTTAATAATTAGCAAAGGGTAGGATATAATGGAGATTGAATTAAAAAATATCCATAAAGCCTTTGGTTCTAATGAGGTGCTGAAGGGCGTAAACCTGACGCTGAAAAGCGGCGAGGTGCATGCGCTCATGGGTGAGAATGGTGCTGGTAAATCCACGCTCATGAATATCCTGACAGGCATCCATAAGCAGGATAAGGGACAGATTTTTGTTGACGGCCAAGAGGTGAGCTTCAAGAATCCGCTGGAGGCTGAGGCACATGGCATTGCCTTCATTCATCAGGAGCTGAATATCTGGCCGAATCTGAGTATCCTGGAAAACCTGTTTATGATGCACAGCATTACCAACGGTATGGGTGTATTGGATTTTAAAGCCATGCGTAAGCTGGCAGAGGAAAAATGCCGCGAGATTGAAATTGAGCTGCCGCTGGACATGGAGGCGGGCGAATGCTCCGTCGGTCAGCAGCAGATGACGGAAATTGTGCGTAACCTGCTTGTCGATGCCAAGGTGGTTATTATGGACGAGCCGACGGCAGCGCTCACCGAGCGTGAGACGGAGAAGCTGTTCGAGGTTATGCGTTCGCTGAAGAAGCGTGGCGTGGCGATGGTGTATATCTCTCACCGTATGGAGGAGGTTACCGCCAACTGCGACACTATCACCGTTATGCGTGACGGCGTATCTGTAGCGACCAAGTCTGTGAAGGAGTACGGCATGGAGCAGATTATCCGCGACATGGTCGGACGCTCGATTACTGAGTTCTATCCTGACAGACGCAATAAGCCGGCTGAGGTTATCCTTGAGGTGAAAAGCTTCAACCAGACTGGCGTCTTTCGTGATGTCAGCTTTAATCTTCGCAAGGGCGAAATCCTGGGCGTAGCAGGACTGATGGGCGCCGGCCGTACAGAGATTATGCGTGCTATCTTCGGTGTTGATCCGCATGAGAGCGGCGAGCTGGTCTTTAAGGGCGAGCCGTTGAAAATTACGAAGCCTGAGGATGCTATTAAGGCTGGCATGGCCTTCGTAACGGAGAACCGTAAAACAGAAGGCCTTATTCTGGACTTTTCCATTCTGCGTAATATTGCCCTGCCGAGCGTGGACACCTTCGCAAAGAACAGTGTCATTAACTTTGGCAAATTGTCCGGCTTTGCCGATGAGATGGCGAAGAAGCTGGGCGTAAAGGCTCATTCCCTTGAGCTGGAGGCCGGCGCTTTGTCCGGCGGCAACCAGCAGAAGGTTGTTATTGCCAAATGGGTAGGCATGAACCCTGATGTGATTATCATGGACGAGCCTACGCGCGGCATTGACGTTGGCGCGAAGCGCGATATTTACGAGCTGATGAATGAGCTGACTGCCAGCGGCGTTTCCATCATCATGGTTTCGTCGGAGCTGCCTGAGGTCTTGGGCATGAGCGACCGCATCTTGGTCGTACATGAGGGACGTATTGCAGGCGAGCTGCTGCGTGACGAGGCTGATCAGGAAAAAATTATGACTCTGGCAACGGGAGGAAAATAAGCATAATGGATATAAA
>JAIHZV010000355.1 GCA_022718015.1 Phascolarctobacterium sp.
CCGGAAATCATGGGCCAACAAGGTCTGGAAGCAGCTGTTAAAGCTGCTAAAGGCGAAAAAATTGACGCTAAGATTTCTGCTCCGCTGAAACTCATCGAAAAGAAATAATAAATTTACATTAACCTGACAACTTGAAGTAAAGAAAAACGCTCGCGGCCTATGGCTGCGGGCGTTTTTTGTAGTACGGATATTTTATTTCAGATATTTTTCGAGCTTCTGCGCGTCAGGCGTAGCATAGTAGGTTTTCTGGTTCGTGAAGATAACAAAGCCTGGCTTGCTGCCGGACGGTTTTTTCACATAGCGGCGCTGGACGCAGTCGACAGGAACACTGCTGCCATCGCGTGCCTTGCTGAAATAAGCGGCAAGCTCCACTGCCAGCGCAATATCCTCCTCACGCGCCTCGGGCAGCGTTGTTTTGAGGATGATGTGCGAGCCGGGGATATCCTTCGTATGGAACCAAAGGTCGCGCGGTCCGCCGATGCTGAAAGTCACATAATCATTCTGACGGTTGTTTTTACCGATGTAAAGGTCAGTGTCCTCACTGATGCGGATATGCAGCGGCTGCGATTTTTGCAGGGCACTTTTTTTCTTTTTGCCAATGACCTTGATGAGGTCTGCGGCAATCATCTCCTGACGGATTTCTTCGATTTCGTTTTTGCTGGTGGCAGTGAGCAGGGAGGAATCGAGGCTGGCAAGATATTGCAGCATTTCCTCGGTCGCAGTGATTTGCAGTGCAACCTCGCTTTGCGCACGCTTGTATTTGTTGTAGCGCTTATAATAGGCCTGTGCGTTTTCCGTGGGCGAGAGGATAGGCGAGAGCTGGACGGTGACGCTTTCGCCGTCGTAGATGTTGATAAGCTCGGCCTGCGTCTGGCCCTTGCGCAGCTGGTAAATGTTGGCCATAATCGTGTCAGCCAGCATACGCTGCTCCTCGGCGTTTTCGGCGTGGGCGAGGTCCTGCTCTAAGGCGGCAAGCTTTTTCTTGTGCTTGGCAATCTCGCTGGTGACAAGCTTTTGCAGCTGCTCATGCTGCGGCAGCTGAATCGGCTTGAGGCTCATGGCAAAATTTATTGCGCTGTTGAT
>JAIHZV010000356.1 GCA_022718015.1 Phascolarctobacterium sp.
ATTGCCGTTGACGTTAATCGTGCCGCCAACTGCTCCGCCGTAGCCTGCATGTGCATAAATGCCTGCAGCGCCGTATTCGTTGAAGCCGCCGCGGTTGCCGTCAAGAGCTACCTTTACATCGCCGTTAACGGTGGTGCTGCCTGCATGGCTGTAAATGCCTACGGTAGAGTCATCGCCCTTAACATTGATATCTACATTGCCATCAATTGTCAGATTGCCTTTGTATTGATGGATTGCGTGCGCTCCTTGACCACTGTTCTTGCTATCGAGCTTAATAACCAGCTTGTCAGCCTTCACGGTGCTGTTTGTATCTACGTCCTGTGCAATGCCTGCATTACCCTTGCTGGCATCAGTTACATTAACAGTCAGAGTTTTGCCGCTGGCATCAATCTTCGTGCCTTGAGCAAAATTCATGCCCTTAGCGCCTTCACCGCTTACGTTGATAGCCGTATTCTCGGTAAATTTATAGATGCCGTCCTTAACTACGCCGCCCAGTACATATTCCAGATCCTTCAGTCTTTCACCGGTCAGAGCGGAGTTGAAGCTCTTCGCCGTCTGAGTTTCAGGCTCGTCAGCAAACTTGATGTTAGCAGTGCCGCTGCCCTTACCGGTTTCTTCGCTGAAGCGGATGTCACCGGTTACCATGGTTACGCTGTCACTGGTCAGACCGCCTGCCAGCTTCACATAACCGTTCAGATTACGCTCGCTGCCATTTGCTGTTGCATAGTTCAAATAGGTCAGCTTACCAGCCAAAGCATTCAAAGCTGCACTGATATCAGTTACACCCTGATTAGAGGTAACCATATTAACAACAGAGCCTGCTTCAGCATGCTTGATAATAGTGTCGCCTGCAGCGAAGGTAGTGCCATCGCCGCCATGAGCATAAATAATATTAGTAACGCCACTGTAGTTATTAATAGTCAGGCTGTTGCTGTCATTTTGATAAATGTTGCCTGCTGCTTCAGCAGTTGCGCCACCTGCCAGCTTGTTGACACGGCTGCCAGTGAACTGCTCGCCGCCCCATACGCTCGGCAGAACGCCCTGCTGCTCGTTGGTCCAGGTTGCACCGTTTTGCAGCCAC
>JAIHZV010000357.1 GCA_022718015.1 Phascolarctobacterium sp.
TCCATGGCCTGCCTGTGCTTCTGCTCCTGCAGATACTCGTTATGCTTAATGACGAAATGCGTAACAACAGCAAGCAAAATGAAAATAACCAGCACCAGTCCCGGCAGCAGATAAATATTGCGTGTATGAGCAGCTGCGCTATTCAAGGCCAGCTCCAGCCGCCATTTGCTATCACCTACCTCAAAGGTATAAGCCGGTGCATTATCCGGCAGCGCTGCGCCGGAGCTATACACCTCCTGAAAGCGCGGATCTGTCGGCGAAACCGTTTTGAACAGGCGAAAATCGTACCCAAGCTTCGACAGCGCGTCAACCGTGCCGGCAAAAAGCTCCGGCACACGCAGAATGACTATCGTGAAGCCCCAAAAGGTTTTCTGCCCGTTGGCCTGCTCCAGATAAACAGGATTGCGCACCGCAATACCGGAACCGCCCTGCAGCAGGTCGAACGGCCCTTGGCTGATAATCACATCATGGTCGCGTGCATAGCGAGAGCTTTTGCCGCGATCATCCTTACGATGAATCAAATCGCCCAGGCCATCTTCGTTGCCCTCCGCAGGATAAATCTCTGTAACAACGCCTGCCGGGGCCAGCTGGATGCTTTGGATATAGTCGGCCTGCATGCTTTTGGCAATCCGCGGAAAGTCTTTGATCTTGCCGTCGCCATTAATCAGCACCTGCTCCAGCGTATTCGTAACATCAATGCCTGTTTTGATATTCTCGGTCAGACGACCGGCATAAATCTTCGCGTTCAGCTCCAGCCTGGCCTGGGCCTCCTCCTCCGCAGCGTGCTTAAACAGCAGCAACATGCTGCCCGCTACGATAAAGCCCAGCACGATAATCAGCAGCGGCAGCAGTCTATGCTTTTGCGTCATTTTATTCATAAGCGTTCACCATCTTTATATTGATCTTCTTCATTCCAACATCAATGGACATATAAAAATAAAATTACCTGCTTATTATATCACAATTGTTATCTTTTTGTGTAGGAAGAAATTAAACTCATAAAAATCGGAGAATTATTTTTAGTCTAGCATTTTTAACACAGCAAAAGGCTGACGCCTTGCATAAATGCGAAGCGTC
>JAIHZV010000069.1 GCA_022718015.1 Phascolarctobacterium sp.
CACCTGTTCCCATCCCGAACACAGTAGTTAAGCCCTTATACGTCGAAAGTACTTGGCTGGAAGCGGCCTGGGAGGATAGATAGCTGCCGGTTAGAAAAATAAGACCTGTCATAAGACAGGTCTTATTTTTCTATGTGGGTAGATATATACCGAGCAGGGAACCTGGGAGAAGCGACACCCGATTTGTCACGAGCGCAAGCGAAGTGAGAAATCGAAAAGGTGGAGCTTTCTTCGATAAATGCGACCGAATAGGGAGCATTTTCGAAGGGATAGATAGCCAGGCTTGAAGGAGCTGTGCGACGCGCAAGCCTGCGAACAATTATGAACAGTGCCGAGCCTGGCTGACCAGCCGCCACGTCTAAAGAAGCATTTTTTGAATACAGACAATCTATAAAAATCTAAAAAAACATAATAAGATAGACATATTTGCCTAATTATGATATAATCCTTTCAGACTTTAAAACCTTAAATATGGAGTGGTGATATGCGAAAAACAAACTATTTATTCTTGGCTGTTGTTTTGGTTATTGTAGCTGGCCTGTCCTTTATCAGCATGCAAGCACCAAACACTGTTGACCCGGCAACCTATAAGCCGGCTGTGTATTCTACGATTGGCGCTTTGCTGCCGCCTGTTGTAGCTATTGCCTTGGCATTGATTACGAAGGAGGTTTATTCCTCTCTCTTCGTTGGTATTGCTATTGGTGCGCTGCTTTACGCTAACGGAAATCTGGAGCTGGCATTGAATACAATGCTCTTTAATGAAGACGGCGGCATGATCATGAAGCTGGCTGATAGCTGGAGTGTTGGTATCCTTGTCTTTCTTGTAGTTCTTGGCATTATGGTTGCTTTGATGAACAAGGTTGGCGGTAGTGCTGCGTTTGGTCAATGGGCATCACAGAATATCAAGACTCGTGTAGGTGCGCAGCTGGCGACTATCGCGCTGGGAATTTTGATTTTTGTTGATGACTATTTTAACTGCTTGACTGTCGGTTCTGTTATGCGTCCTGTTACGGACAGACATCAGGTGAGTCGTGCGAAGCTGGCGTATCTGATTGACGCAACTGCTGCACCTATCTGCATTATTGCACCTGTATCGAGCTGGGCTGCTGCTGTTACCTCGTCTGTGCCTAAAGGCTCTGACATCAATGGCTTCAGCATGTTCTTACAGACAATCCCTTACAACTTCTATGCTATCTGTACCTTGGCGATGATGGTGATGATTACAGTGCTGAAATTTGATTTCGGCGGCATGAAGGTACATGAGGATAATGCAATGAAGGGCGATTTGTTTACCACGGCTGCTCGTCCCTATGGTGATGATGAGGATAATACAGATAAGCCAAATGGTGCTGTTATCGACCTTGTTCTGCCTGTCATGGTGCTTATTTTCTGCTGCATTGTCGGCATGATTTATACTGGCGGATTTTTCACTGGTGAAAGCTTTGTTGATGCTTTTGCCGGCGCGAATGCTTCTAAAGGTTTGGTGCTGGGCAGTATGGCGACCTTCTTCTTCACCTTCTGCTTTTACATGGTGCGTAATGTGATGACCTTTAAGGATTTCACAGACTGCATTCCGGCAGGTTTTAGAGCTATGGTTGCGCCGATTATGATTCTGACGATGGCCTGGACTCTTTCCGGCATGACTGGCCTTTTGGGTGCAAAATTCTACGTGCATGACGTTGTTGCCAGCTCTGCAGGTATCCTGAAAATGTTCCTGCCGGCGATTATCTTCATGGTAGCAATGTTCCTGGCGTTCTCTACTGGTACAAGCTGGGGCACCTTTGCTATTCTTATTCCTGTAGTGTGCAATGTTTTTGGTGCAGGCGATACCTATGAGATGCTGGTTATCTCTATCGCTTCCTGCCTGAGCGGCGCTGTGTGCGGCGACCATTGCTCGCCTATCAGTGATACGACGATTATGGCTTCGGCTGGCGCACACTCTGACCACGTAAACCACGTGTCTACACAGCTGCCTTATGCGCTTACTGCAGCAAGCGTATCCGTTGTCGGTTATCTTATTGCCGGTGGTATCGCTTACTTCACAGAAAGCTCTGCAGCGCTTATAGCTCTGCCGATTACGCTGGTGCTGCTGTTTGTTACGCTGCTGGTTATTCGCAGCTATGTACGCAGAACTGCAGCCTGAGCTGTGGAATGCTGCTTTTTTCCTGAAAAAAAAGCTGGTACAGAAATGTGCCAGCTTTTTTGTGCGCTAAAGCTAACTTTCCTGCTTAGCTTATTGGAATTTAGCTTTATTTTTGTTATAATGAATAGAGAGCATCCAAAGGAGGAAGGACCATGAAAATAGAATTTACTAAAATGCATGGTGCTGGCAATGATTACGTCTATGTTGACTGCACCAAGGAAATGTTGCCGAACCCGGGCGCTATTTCTGAATATGTAAGCCATAGACGCTTTGGTATTGGCAGTGACGGCCTGATTTGCATCTGCAAGTCTGACGTTGCTGATTTTAAAATGCGTATGTTCAACGCTGACCGCAGCGAAGGCAAGATGTGCGGTAATGGCGTGCGCTGCGTAGCTAAGTTTGTGCATGACAAGGGCTTGACTGACAAGACTACTATTACGCTGGAAACTCTTTCTGGTGTTAAGGAAATTGAGATGGTTGTTGAAAATGGTGAGGTTGTCGGCGCGAAGGTGGATATGGGCAAGCCTATTTTCCGTGCTACCGAGATTCCGATGAGCTGCGACCATTATATTTTTGTCGACCAGGCAATTGTTTTGAATGATAATCATGATGATGTAACCAAGGAAAAGGTTTTCTATAACGGCACGGCGATTTCTATGGGCAATCCGCATTTCGTTACCTTTGTGGATGATGTGGACAGCCTGAAGCTGGAGGAGCTGGGACCGCAATTTGAGCATCATAAGCTGTTTCCTGAGGGCGTAAATACCGAGTTTGTACAGGTTCTGGACAAAAATACGGTTAAGTTCCGCGTTTGGGAGCGTGGCAGCGGCGAGACCTGGGCTTGTGGCACTGGTGCGAGCGCTGTTGCTGTTGCCTGCATTATGCTGAATAAAGCAGGCAAGCAGGGTGAACCGCTGAATGTACATTGCAAGGGCGGTCTGCTCAAGGTTACGCATGAGCTGAATGACCATGTAACCTTAGAGGGCAATGCAGTCGCAGTATTTGACGGCGTGATTGATATTCCTGAAAGCGTTATTAACGAGTAAACAAATTGCTTGAACTACTAGCTGCGGGCAGTCCAAAGGCTTGCAGCTAGTAATTTTTCGAGCGTTTGCTATAAATTTAAAATGATTTTAATTATGGGGGTTTCTAAATGGCATTTGTAAACGAAAATTATTGCAACTTAAAAGAAAGCTTTCTTTTTGCTGACATTGCGCACAAGGTAAGCGCTTACGCTGAGGCACATCCAGACAAAAAGATTATCCGTCTTGGCATTGGCGACGTTACGCTGCCGCTGGCAAAATGCGTTGTTGACGCAATGGAGAAGGCTGTAGCAGAAATGGGCGTACAGGCTACCTTCCGTGGCTATGGTCCGGAGCAGGGCTATGACTTCCTGCATGAAGCACTGGTAAAATATTATGCTTCCTTCGGCGTTACGCTGGCAAGCGATGAAATTTTCATCAGCGACGGTGCAAAGAGCGATTGCGCTAATATCACCGATATTTTCAGCAACGCCAACACTATCCTGATTCCTGACCCGGTATATCCTGTATATCTGGATACCAACATCATGTGCGGCCGTCACATTATTTATATGGAAGGCAAGCCGGAAAATGATTTCCTGCCGATGCCGGACGAAAATGTGAAGGCTGACGTAATTTATCTGTGCTCTCCGAACAACCCGACTGGCTCTGCTTATACTAAAGAGCAGCTGGAGGAATGGGTTGCTTATGCACTGAAAAATGATGCAGTTATTCTGTATGACGCTGCTTATGAAGCATATGTAACTGACCCGGCAATTCCGCGCAGCATTTTTGTTATCGAGGATGCTAAGAAGTGCGCTATCGAGCTGTGCTCCCTGTCTAAAACTGCTGGCTTTACCGGTACCCGCTGCGGCTATACTGTTGTTCCGCACGCACTGGTTCGCAAAACCGAAGGCGGCAAGGAGATGGAGCTGAACAAAATGTGGCTGCGTCGTCAGACCACGAAGTTCAACGGTGTTCCGTACATCATCCAACGTGGTGCTGAGGCTGTGTTCAGCGAAGAAGGCATTAAACAATGCCGCGAAAGCATTGCTTATTATCAGGAGAACGCTCGTATTATTATGGCAGGCTTTGATAAGGTTGGCATTAAATATTTTGGCGGCGTACATTCTCCGTACATCTGGCTGCAATGCCCGAACGGCATGAGCTCTTGGGAGTTCTTTGACTTCCTGCTGGAAAAACTGCAGGTTGTAGGCACTCCGGGCGCTGGCTTCGGCAAAATGGGCGAAGGATTTTTCCGTCTGACTGCTTTCGGCAGCCGCGAAAATACCATTGAAGCTATGGAACGTATTATTAACGGACTGAAAAAATAATTTTCAAAATGAAGAAGCTGTCGCAGATTGTGACAGCTTCTTTTATAATGTGTAGCCTTTTAGTAAAGTTTTGCTGCTGGTGCTTGCGCTTGGGAGTGGAAGAGTCTATAATGATAAATATCTAGTGATAGAGGAGGATTATTCCATGAAAAAGATATTGATGTTAGTTACTATGGTTATGATGCTGGCCTTCAGCGCTGTATGCAGCGCATCTAACGGCAAGGTGCTGGACGCAGAGGAAGCTTTGGCTGCGAAGTTCCTGACGGCAGGCAATTATAAGGCTGTCAGCGCACTTATGACTCCGGAAATGCAAAAGAATTGGGACGAGAAGGCTTACAGCAATTTCCAAAGCACCTTGGCTAATGATTTTGGCAAGCTGAATACAAATCAATTAATCGTAGTAGAAAAGCATAAAAATGCTGATGTCCTGTTGTATCAGGTTGCTGCAGAAAAAGTTCCCGCTGCACGCTTTGTATATCTCTTCAAGCTGAACGGCGAAAAACCGCTGCTGGATGATTTCAGCGTAATGCTGCCGCAGAAGAAGGCAGAAGCAGAGAAAAAATAAATATCGTTTTACAAGCAGAGCCGCGCGCTCTGCTTTTTTCTTGCAAATTATCTACATATTTTCTTGCGCGGCTATGTTATAATAACTATATCATGAAAAGTCTGTGCCGCCGTCTGGCATGGAGAAGGAGATATTATGGCAGATAAGTTTTTAGTAATAGATGGCAGCAGCCTGATTCACCGTGCGTTTTTTGCTTTGCCGCCGCTGATGACGAAGCAGGGACTGCATACGGGTGCTGTGTATGGCTTATGCAATATGCTGATCAAGCTTTTGGGCGATTTACAGCCGGCATATATGGCTGTTGCTTTTGATAAATCACGCAAAACCTTCCGTACAGAGCTGTACGCAGATTACAAGGGGCAGCGTAAGCCGACGCCGAGCGAGCTGAGCGAGCAGTTTCCACTGGCGATGAAGGTGCTGGGCACGATGGGCATTCCGACTCTGGAGCTTGATAACTACGAGGCAGATGACATCATCGGCACCTTTGCTGTGCATGCGCCTGAGGATGTGGAGGTTATCATCGTTACGGGCGACCGCGACGAGCTGCAGCTTGTGGATACGCGCACGAAGGTTTATTATACGAAGCGCGGCATCAGTGATATCCAGATTTTTGACGAGGCAGAGTTTGCCGCAAATTATGAAGGCTTGGTACCGAAGCAGCTTATTGAGCTGAAGGGATTGATGGGCGATGCCTCGGATAATATTCCCGGCGTGCCGGGCGTAGGGCCGAAGACTGCGCTCAAGCTGATTAAGGAATATGGAAATGTGGAGACGGTGCTGGAGAATATCGACAAGGTTTCCGGCAAAGCGCTGAAGGCGAAGCTGGCAGATAACAAAGAGTCTGCGCTGCTGTCGAAGAAGCTGGCGACCATATGCACGGAGGCGCCTGTGGATACGGATATAGCGAGGTATGCCCTCGCTCCTCTGCGTGAGGAAGCACGCACGCTGCTGCAGGATTTGGAATTCCGCAATATGTACGATCGCTTTGCGTCTGTGCTGGGCGGAGCGCAGCACAGCTTTGATTTGTTTGGCGAGACCGTCGAGCAGGAGAGCGCGCCGACGGAGCATGTAACGCTGCCTGCGCAGGCAGAGCAGCTTTTTGCAGCGCTGAAGGCTTGCAATGAGGCTGTGCCTGTCGCCGTGACTGTGAGCGGTCAGCTGCCGGAGCTGTATTTCAGCAGGGCAGAGCTGCTTTTGGAGGGCAAGGTTTATATTTTAGACAGCTTCAGCAGCTGTTGGGATAAATTTGATGCATGGCTGGCAGACGCTGACTGCAAAAAGCTGACGGTGGACAGCAAGGAGCTGTACAAGTGCTGCCTGTGCCGCAAAGTGCAGGCGCAGGGCATTGT
>JAIHZV010000070.1 GCA_022718015.1 Phascolarctobacterium sp.
CGTACTTGCTCCTGAGCTTTTGATGATTAACGCAACTCCGCTCACCATTACCTATAGTGCTGTTACCGCAATTATCGGTATGTGGGGCGCTTCGATGGCGATGATCGGCTTCTGCCAAAATCTGCTGAATCTGCCGCAAAGATTAATGTTCCTCGTTGGCGGTATCTGCATGATTATTCCGGGCACGCTTACTGATGCCATTGGTATCGGTCTGATTGCTGTTGCTTATCTGTGGCAGCGCACGAATAAAGTAAAAGGCGCTGTAAAGCAAGAAGAGGATCTCTAAGATAATATTGAAACTGAAAGAGCTGCTGCAGGCATTGTGCTTGTGGCAGCTTCTTTTAATTATTATATGAAGGAATGATTCCTATATACATAGTAGTCGTTTTGTATTATTTTAATCAAGACTATGAATACATTAAGAAAAAGATAGACAAAACTCAGATAATACGATACAATAAAATATGTATCCGATTGTCTTATTCGATAATGGATGCTTGTATTGTGGGATTTTTAGAGATTTTGAGGGGGAATTCATTCAAGGAGTGATAATAATGGCAAAGGAAGAACATATTACTCATGATGAATTAACGGGATTGCTGCTTGGCAGGCAGCTGCAAGGAGATTTAGAGGTTTGTCTGAATCATGGCTCAGATGGCTATATGCTGATTTTTGACACTGATAATCTGGCGGATATTAATTTGCAGAAGGGCAAGAAGTTTGGTGACTCTGTCCTGTGCGATGTAGCGGAAGCAATTAATATGCTGGTAAAGGACTGGGATCACGTTTATAGGCTCGCAGGTGACCGTTTTGCAGCCCTTTTATTTCATTACACACATGAGGATGTGGAGAAGCTGGGTATACAGCTCAACAAAAAATTGGACAGAAAATGTACTGTCAGCGTGGGTGCGACTTATTTTGATGCTAAGAAAGATAATGAGGGCATCAGTGTAATCCAACGCGCTGAGGTGGCGCTGAAATGCGCGAAACAGAATTACCATAAGGAAGTCGTCTTTTTTTCGGAGACAGGCTATGAGGAGCATTTGTACAGGGTGAAGCTGCAAAATGAGCTGCGCGACAGCGTGCGCAACGACTGCGAGGGCTTTTTCCTCTGCTATCAGCCGCTGATCAATGGTAAGGATTACAGTCTGTTGGGGGCGGAGGCGCTTTTGCGTTATAATTCGCCGCGTCGAGGACTGATGAGCCCGGTGGAGTTTATACCGGTGCTGGAGGAGACAGAGATGATCTGTCACGTCGGCATGTGGGTGCTGCGTGAGGCTGTCAGGCAGTGCTTGAAATGGCGTGAGCATTATCCGCATTTCCGCGTAAATGTGAATGTATCTTATGTGCAGCTGCATAAGATGGACTTCGCCGACGCTGTGCTCAAGGTTATGGAGGAGCTTGGCGCTCCTGGTGATGCTTTGACACTAGAGATTACAGAAAGCATGCATCTGCGTGATTTTGATAAGTGCAATGCTATTTTCAGTAAGTGGGAAAAAGCAGGTATTCATATTTCCGTTGATGACTTTGGTACAGGCTATTCCAGTCTCAGCTATCTGAAAAAGCTGCATTTCAACAACATCAAGGTTGATCAGTATTTTTTAGCCGGGATTACGGAATCACCATACAACTACAAGCTTATCAGCAATGTGCTTGATTTGGCGAATGGTGCTGACATCAGTGTATGTCTGGAGGGCGTGGAGACAGAGGAGCAGCTGCAGATTATACATGATTTGCGTGCTGACTGTCTGCAGGGCTATATCTTCAGCAAGCCGATAAGAGCAGAGGAGTTCGAGGATAAATTTATTAACGAGCAGAGTGCTGCTTATCAGGAGTATAAGTCGTTTGTGACAAGGTTTGCTGCGAGACAAGGTGAGGAGCGTAAAATTGGCAGTCATTTATTCTGGCCTACGTTCGAAAATGAGAGCGGCTATGATATAGTCAGCAATAACCGTGAAAGTATTCTGCGTCGCGTGCGCATGGGCTTATGGATTATGCGCCTTAATCAGGACAAAAATAAATGTGAAATGTATATGGATGCAAACTGCGCTGAGATTCTTGGATTTGAAAAATCGTTGACTCCGGCTGAAGCATATTCGTATTGGAATAAGCGCATTTGTGAGGAATGCAGAGAATACGTTGACTACGAGGTACAACGGATTATTGAAGAGGATAATATTGTCCAGCTTGAATATTGGTGGGAGCATCCGCAGCTTGGCCGCGTGCGTGTGCGCTGCGTAGGCGTGCGTGCTGCCGACAGCAGCGGCATGATTACGCTTAAGGGTTATCACCGTATCGTAAGCGATATCGAGACAACGAATTATGAGGACTGGCTTAAAGAGCAGCATTGAGTATTTGCGTGCAATTTGTTGCGTATTTTACACAAAATTTTGCTTTAGGCTGGTATATCTGTCGTCTGGCACTTGCCATAGACGCGGGCAGATGTTATAATAGTAAAAGAAATATAAGTGTACTTGTGAAAGAGTGGGTTAAACACCCGCTCTTTCCGCTTATTATGGTGTGTCTGCAAGGATATATCCGATGAAAACTTAATATGGAGGTGAAAATGATGCAGGCAAGAGAAGTTGAAGCACTGATTACCGCAATGGTCGAGCCGTTGTTGGAGGACACTGACATGACGCTCGTAGATGTGGAGTATGTGCGCGAAAAAGACTGGTACCTACGGATTTTTCTCGATAAGCCTGGCGGAGTTGAAATCGACGACTGCCAGATGGTCAGCGAAAGACTGACAGAGGTGCTTGATGCTAAGGATCCGATTCCTGAGAAGTATTTTCTGGAGGTTTCTTCTCCTGGCATTGACCGTCCGCTGAAAAAGGACAAGGACTTTGTGGCTGCTTATGGCACGAAGGTCGACATTACGTTCTTTACTCCGTGGGAGGGTATCAAAAATCTGACCGGCGTACTCGTTGCTCACGACGATGAGGCTGTGCAGGTGAAAAAAATTATTAAAGGTAAGGAATTCAAGAATCCTGACCGCATTGAACGCAGATTGATTGCGAATATTAGACCGCATATAGATTTTTAAATAAGTAAATAGGAGGCGTACTAAGTGAACGCAGATTTTATCTCAGCCATTCAGGAATTGGGAAAGGAGAAGGGAATTGAACCCGAGCTCCTGTTCCAGGCTGTTGAAGAAGCTTTGGTTACTGCTTATAAGAAAAATACCGGCGCAAGCCAAAATGTCCGTGTGGATATGAACAAAGTAACTGGTGAAATTCATGTATATGCACAATGCACTGTTGTAGAGGGCGAGCCCGCTGATGCTAACGAGATTTCTCTCGAGCAGGCACAGGAAATCGACGCTCGTTATATGGTCGGTGACGTTGTAGAAATCGAGGTTACGCCGAAGAACTTTGGCCGTATTGCTACGCAGAACGCTAAGCAGGTTGTTGTACAGCGTATCCGCGAGGCAGAGCGTGGACAGGTTTATGAGCGTTTCAAAGGCCGTGCTAATGATATCATGACCGGTATCATCCAACGCATGGAGAACAAAAATGTTTATATTGATCTGGGCAAGATTGAAGCCGTGCTGACTCCGAATGAGCAGATTCCGGGCGAAATCTATCAATACCATGATCGTATGAAGGTATATGTTGTTGAGGTTAAGGCAACAACTAAGGGAACACAGATTATGGTTTCCCGTACTCATCCGGGCCTGCTCAAGCGCCTGTTTGAGCTGGAGGTTCCCGAAATCCATGACGGCGTTGTAGAAATCAAATCCGTAGCCCGTGAGCCGGGTATGCGTTCTAAGATTGCCGTTTACACTGCTGACAGCAATGTTGATCCGGTTGGTGCTTGCGTAGGCCAAAGAGGCATGCGTGTACAGACCATCGTTAATGAGCTGCGCGGTGAAAAAATCGATATTGTCAAATACAGCGAGGATCCGGCACAATATGTTGCTAATGCGCTGAGCCCTGCTCGCGTTATCAGCACCAGCATCAACGAGGAAGAGAAAATCTGCCGCGTAGTTGTTCCTGACCAGCAGCTGTCTCTGGCTATCGGCAAGGAAGGCCAGAATGCACGTCTGGCTGCTAAGCTGACGAGCTGGAAAATTGATATTAAGAGTGAATCTCAGGCTGCCGCTGAAGAAGCTGCTGCTGACGAGGCTCCTGTTGAAGAGCAAGAATAATGATGAAAACAAAGAAGATTCCGCAGCGTAAATGTGTAGGCTGCAACGAAATGAAGGATAAAAAAGCTTTACTGCGTATCGTTCGTTCTCCGGAAGGAGAAATCAGCCTGGATTTGACCGGCAAGAAGAACGGTCGCGGCGCGTATGTCTGCCCTGATAAGGCTTGTATTACCAAGGCCGTGAAGGAAAAACGCCTGGAGCGTGCTTTGGAAAAAGCCATCAGCGAGGACGTATACAAGCAGCTGCTGGAGGACCTGGAACATGGCCAACAATAAAGCTGCCTTCGCCCTGGGCATGGCGCAGAAGGCAGGCAAGGCAGCGTCCGGCGATTTCGCCGTGCGCGGAGCATTGCAGGCCGGTAAGGCAAAGCTGCTGATTGTGGCGCAGGATACTGCCGAGGCGACGAAGAAGGAGCTATACTTTCTGGCGGAGCAGGCAGGTGTGCCCGTACTGGAGCTGCTGACGCGCGATGAGCTGGGCTACGCGATAGGCAAAGCTAAAAGAGCAGCGGTAGCGATTACTGATAGTAATTTTGCCAAAATGCTGCTGAAATAAATATCCTACTTTAAAGTGCTACTTTCTGAACTGGAGGTGGATACATGAGTAGTAAAAGAATCTATGAGGTTGCCAAGGAGATTGGCAAGCCTGTACATGAAGTAATTGAACTGTTGAAGAAAAATAACATTAACAAAAGCAATCTGAATGTTGCCGATGATAGTGTTATGGCTGTTATTCACAAAGCTTATGATAAAAAGCCTGAGCCGCCAAAACCGGCTAAGGCTGAAAAACGTGATGTGAAGCCGGCAGCATCTGCTAAGGAGCAGCCGAAGCAGAATGACAACAAAAAATTTAGTAATAACGGACAGAGGAATATGCAGCAAAACCATCAAAATCAACGTAATAATAATGGCCAGCAGGGCCGCCCTGAAAATCGTCAGGGCAACAACAATAATGGCAGCCGTAATAACGAGGGCCGCCGCAATAACAACAATGGTCAGCAGGGTAACCGCGACAACCGCAACGGCGGCAATCGTGACAACCGCGGCCAAAACCAAAACCGCAATAACGGCGGTCAGCAGGGCAACCGCAACGGCGGTAATCGCGATAACCGCGGCCAACGCCAGGGCGGTATCTTTGTAGGCCCGAAGGGCCAGCAGCCGGGTGCTGCAGTACACGGCGAAAGCCGTTCTATGAGCAGCGGTGGCCGCAGCAATGAAGGCCGTCGCAGCGAGGGCAGCCGTGGTGAAAACCGCGTAGACCGTGGCGACCGCAATACCGGTCGTGCTACGGAGCAGCGCCGTCGTAAAGAAAAGCCGCAGATTAAGGGCAGCTATGCTACTAAGGAAAGCCGTCCGAACCGCAGTGCCGGTCATCAGATGCCGGTAAACCGCGGCGGCAAGAAGCCGGCACCGAAGGCTCCGGCAGCACCGGTGGAAATCGTGCGCCCGACTTATGTTGAGGTTGGCGAGTCCATTAACGTACAAGAATTTGCTAAATTAATCAAACGCGAAGTAAATGAGGTTATCAAGGCTCTGTTCATGCTGGGCATGATGGTTACGATCAACCAGGATATCGACTACGATACCGCACAGCTGATTGGTGATAACTTTGGCGTAGAGGTAGGCCAGAAGGCTCCGGAAGAAGATCCGACCGAAGTACCTGAGGTTGATGATCCGCCTGAAAAGCGTCTGCCGCGTCCGCCTGTAATCACTGTTATGGGCCACGTTGACCACGGTAAAACCTCTTTGCTGGATGCTATCCGCAAAACGAACGTTACCTCTCGCGAGGCTGGCGGTATTACCCAGCATATCGGTGCTTATAAAGTAAATTATCAGGGCAAGCAGATTGTTTTCCTTGATACCCCGGGCCATGAGGCCTTCACCGCAATGCGTGCGCGTGGCGCACAGGTTACTGACGTAGCTATTCTGGTTGTAGCAGCAGACGACGGCGTAATGCCGCAGACCATCGAGGCTATCAACCATGCTAAGGCTGCTAAGGTGCCTATCATTGTCGCTATCAACAAAATCGACCGTGTGGGTGCAAACCCGGATCACGTAAAACAGCAGCTGGCTGAGCATGAGCTGATTCCTGAGGATTGGGGCGGCGACACCATTATGGTTCCTGTTTCCGCACATCAGAAAACCGGTATCAGCGACCTGCTGGAAATGATTCTGCTCGTTGCAGAGATGCAGGAGCTGCGTGCTAACCCGAATCTGCCTGCTCATGGCACGATTATCGAGGCACAGCTGGATAAAGG
>JAIHZV010000358.1 GCA_022718015.1 Phascolarctobacterium sp.
TTCGTTTATATGTTATTCTATAAGCAACAACCGTGTTGCAGGGTGGCGTTGCCGAAATTCCATTGGAATGGAGGTGATGTCTATGGTATATTTTACTTTCCAGGATTTAATGATTTTTGGAATGTTTATACTGGCATTGCTGACGTTCATTTTTCAGAACAAGAAGTAAAGTCAACATAGAAAAACCGCCCCAAAACTTTGCACGTTTCCTGGGGCGGAATTTCCAAACCACTTAACAGCAACCCACCTTGTGGGCGGTTGTTTTCTACATTCAATATAACACAAAAAAGCTTTTTTGGCAAGAGCTAGACAAAACCCCGAGGTGGCCGCCTCGGGGTTTTTGCTGTATTGTGCAAAACCATTGGAGCATTACACAATCAAACCTTCAGTACTTATATTTTACTATGGTTACGGAAAAATTACAAGGCTTTTTACGCCTGCGCAAATCTGCTTAAGAAGTCCTGCGTGCGTTTGTTCTTCGGCTTGCTGAAAAGCTGCTGCGGAGCGCCCTCTTCGGCAATAACGCCTTGGTCGATAAAGATAACTCGGTTCGATACATCACGCGCAAAGGCCATCTCGTGCGTTACGATAACCATCGTCAGGCCCTGCTCTGCCAAATCGCGGATAACGCGCAGAACCTCGCCAACCATCTCCGGATCAAGCGCACTCGTCGGCTCGTCCATGAGCAGCACCTCCGGCTCCAGCGCCAGCGCACGTGCAATCGCCACACGCTGCTTCTGACCGCCGCTGAGCTGATGCGGCTTGGCATTAACATAGCTGTCCATGCCAACATGCTTCAGATATTTCAGCGCTGTTTCCTTTGCTTCTTCCTTGCTCTTGCCCAGCACCTTCACCTGACCAACCATGCAGTTTTCCAAAACCGTCATGTTATTGAAGAGATTGAAGGATTGGAACACCATGCCCACCTTCGTGCGGTACATGGTCAGCTTTTTGAAGGCTTCGTTGACGTCCTGACCACGGTAATCAATATGACCGTCAGTCGGATGCTCAAGATAGTTTACGCAGCGAATCAAGGTCGACTTGCCGCTGCCCGAAGGACCGATGATGCA
>JAIHZV010000071.1 GCA_022718015.1 Phascolarctobacterium sp.
TGCCACGGCAACATCTGCCGCTCGCCGATGGCAGAGTTCTTATTAAAGGACATCGTGAACAAGCGCGGGCTGGCTGATGCTTTTGAGATTGCGTCGGCGGCGACAAGCAGAGAGGAAATCGGCAATCCTGTGCATTACGGCACGCGTAATAAGCTGGCGCAGTTCGGCATCAGTGTGGCAGGCAAGCACGCTGTGCAGGTGACCAAGCGTGATTATGAACATTATGATTTACTCTTGGTGATGGATAGCAATAATATTCGCAATTTGCGTCGTGTGATTGGTGAGGACACGCAAAACAAGGTGCATCTGCTGCTCGATTATACTGAGCGTAAGGGTGAGAGCATTGCTGACCCATGGTATACTGGCGATTTCGATGTAACCTATGATGATATCATGGAAGGCTTGGCTGGACTTTTGCAGCAGCTTGGCTATTAATTTTGTAGGGAAGCAGTCGGCTTTTGATGTACGTTTTTTCTCTAAACCGTTAATTAGTTAACAAAATTACCGCTATAGATGAAAAAAATCAGCGAAAGCTACATTTTGCTTGTGCATTCCTGCTCTCAGCGTTATAATATAATATACGTTGAAAAAACAAAGTTTCTAGTAATGAAGAGAGGTTTTTAAACATGAAATTCGCAAGTCGTATGGAGCGTATGCAAGCTTCTGAAATCCGTGAGCTGTTAAAATTAACTGCTCAGCCTGATATTATTTCCTTTGCCGGCGGTCTGCCTGCACCGGAGCTGTTCCCTGTTGAAGAAATTGCCAAGGTTTCTCATGACCTGGTATTGAAAGAAGGCCGTCAGCTGCTGCAATATGCAACCACCGAAGGCCGTCCTTCCCTGCGTGCAAAAATTTCTAAACGCATGGCTGATAAATATCACACCAACGTTGATCCTGATGACATTCTGATTACCACCGGCTCTCAGCAATGCCTTGACTTCGCAGGCAAGCTGTTCCTGGATCCCGGCGATGTTGTTCTTTGCGAAAGCCCGTCTTACCTCGGCGCATTGAACGCCTTCAATGCTTATCAGCCGAACTTCGTTGAGGTTCCGACTGACAATGGCGGTCTGATTCCGGAAGAGCTGGACAAAATTCTGGAAACCACCCCGAACTGCAAGTTCATCTATGTAATCCCTGACTTCCAAAACCCGACTGGCCGCACCTGGTCTATGGAACGTCGCCAGAAATTCATGGAAGTTGTTAACAAACACAACCTGCCGGTACTGGAGGATAATCCGTATGGCGAGCTGCGTTATGAAGGCACCATTCTGCCGTCCCTGAAATCTATGGATACCAAGGGCCTGGTTATGTTTCTGGGCACCTTCTCCAAAATCTTCTGCCCGGGCCTGCGTCTTGGCTGGATTGCTGCTGAGCACAGCCTGTTGACTGAGTTCGTAAAGATTAAACAAAGCGCTGACCTGCACACCTCCAACTTTGACCAAGGCGTTGCAGATGCTTATATGGAAGCTTATGATTTGGATGAGCACGTTAAAGAAATCGTTGCTCTGTACAAGCATCGTCGTGATTTGATTCTCGAATCTATGGCAAAATACTTCCCGGCTGGTACTGAATGGACTCATCCTGAAGGCGGCCTGTTCCTGTGGCTGACCTTCCCTGAAGGCGTAAGCGCTCGCAAGGTGTTCAACAAGTGTATCGAGATGAAGGTTGCCGGCGTTATCGGTGATGCTTTCTATCCGAACCAAAAAACTGACCGCAGCATGCGTATCAACTACTCTAACATGCCGGATGACCGTATTGTTGAAGGTATTCAACGTATGGCTAAAGCTATCAAAGAGTGCATGTAAACGTCGACTAGTAGCTTAAAAAAAGCAGCTTAAAAACTTTAGACTCCGCCGGGAGAATTTCCGGTGGAGCTTTTTTATAACCCAATTTAATCGTTTGATTAAAAAATTCTGTAATATTTCAGGGGAAAGATTTGTGTCTTGCCGTTGACAGCCGCAAGCGTTATAATATTTACGAAGAAATGTAATTAGCGGACGGAGTCGAAGGTAATGTTGTTTCGTCATACATGATAACTGCTTGTCGCAGCGTTTGTGCAGAACTGTCTGCTGTTTTAAAGGAAGATGGCTTGATGCAAGTGAATGGGAAGATACAAGAGATTATAAAAAGTGAAGAAGTCTTGTTTGCATATCTCAAGGATACGATTTATCATCCGGAGCAGGCAAAGCTAGAGCTTGACAGCGTTGAAGAGCATTTACAACGCTTAGGCAGGGAGCTGCAGTTTTTGAACGCTTGCCTTAGGGAAACGAAGCTGCTGGCGGAAAATCTGGAGCATGGCAAATTTACGGAAAATGTACCTGCGCGTGCAGATAATCCGTTTATTGGGCCTTATAAAAAATTGCAGGCCAACTTACAGCAGCTTGTCTTGACGGCGCAGTGTGCCGTCAAGGGCGAAAAGGAATGCTCTATTGACTGCATGGGCGAATGGTCGCAGCCCTTTAATGAGCTGTTCCGTCAGCTGCAGGAGCAGCGTAGTCGTCTGGAAACGAGTGCGCATACGGATGCGCTGACAGGCGTTGGCAACAGGCTTTATTTTGATTTGCAGGTAAAAAAGCTGTGGCTGCAGCATACTCCCTGCACTGTCGCCTTTATTGATATGGATGAGCTGAAATATTGTAATGATAATTTTGGCCATACTGAGGGCGATTTTTATATTATCTGCGTCAGCAATCTGCTGCAGGAGCTGTGCGGCGAGCAGGAGCAGGTTTTCCGTATCGGCGGTGACGAGTTTGTCATTTTGTCGCTGACGGCAAGCGCGGAGGAGCTGCGCAAGCGCTTGGAGGAGGCACACGAGCATTTCAAGGCGAAGATGGAAAAGCTTGTGGATTATCCCTGTGATTTCAGCTTTGGCTGCACGCAGGCTGATTCTATGGACGAGCAGGCGTACAATAATCTGCTGCTGACAGCTGACCAGAAGATGTACGAATATAAGCTGAACAAGAAAAGAAACGTCTGGGGACAGGGGAAGGATACGCCGTCAGAAAGCGTTTTTGATACACATTATGGTCTGGAGAGCCGCATTTTTGAGGCGCTCAGCAGGACGATGAGCAATCGTTATATTTATGTATGCAATATGCGCACGAATATGTCGCGCTGGTCTGCGAATGCTGTGAAGGAGTTCGACCTGCCGGGGGAGTATATGCTCGATGCAGGCAGTATCTGGATGGAGCATGTGCATCCTGATGATAGGGAAGGTTATATAAGCGATATCGGCGCCATCATGAGCGGCAAAAAGGCCTATCATAGAATGCAGTACAGAGCGCGTAATGCGAAGGGCTATTACGTAATGTGCAGCTGCGACGGCTATGTGCTCAAGGGCAAGGGCGACGAGCCGGATATTTTCGTAGGCACGATTACTAACCATGGCGCGATTGATACGATTGACCCGATAACAAATCTTGGCAATACGTTCAAGTTTTTTGAGTATATTACCGAAAAGCAGAAGAAGCATGAGCCTGTAGAGATTTTTGTCGTCGGCATCAGCGAGTTTCACGTTATCAACGACAGCTATGGCTATGAGGCCGGCAACCTCGTGCTGCATAATTTTGCGCAGCAGGTGCTGGAGCTGCTGGACGAGGAGACAAAGTTCTTCCGTTTGAACGGCGTGAAGTTTGCTATTGTTATGCACAGCGCGACGCATGAGGAGATTCAAAAGCTTTATGAGCAGCTGAAGAAGATTGTCAATAAGCAGCTTTATCTGGGTAAGAATCAGGCGAAGCTGTACTTTGGTGCGGCGGCTGTACATCATGAAAATGATACGGAGGCCATTACGCCGCTGCTCTCTGAGCTGGATTATTATATCCGTATGTCCAAATATGAGAATAACGGCGAGCTTGTCTATGTCAATGAGGAATATAACCAGCGGGCTAAACGCCGCCTTGCCATTTTGCGTGATGTGAAGGCGAGCGTATTGAACAACTGCGAGGGCTTTTACCTGCAATATCAGCCGCAGACTAATGCGGAGGGCAAGGTTGTCGGCGCGGAGGCGCTTTTGCGTTATAAGAATGTGACGTGGGGCGTGGTGCCGCCACTGGAATATATTTCTCATCTGGAGGGCGATATTTATTTCTATGACCTTGGCTTGTGGATTTTGCGCCGGGCATTGAGCGAGGGCGCGAAGCTTTTGCGTAAGCATCCCGATTTCTGCCTGAGCGTCAATATTTCGTATAAGCAGCTGGAGCGTGACAGCTTTCCTGATGACGTTATGGACATTTTGGCGAAGAGCGGCTTCCCGGCGGAAAATTTGCTTCTGGAATTTACGGAGCATTGCCGCACGCTCAACGTCAGCCGTCTGAAAAAGCTGGTGGCTGTTTTCCATTCGCATGGCATCCGTGTTTCTGCGGACGATTTTGGTACAGGCCATGCTACGCTGATGCTGTTGCGTGATTTGTCCTTTGATACGGTTAAGCTGGACCAGAGCTTTACGCGCGGCATTATCGAGCATGAGGTGGACAGTATTGTAGTCGAAACGATTATGAACTGTGCGCATAAGCTGAAGATGCACGTCTGCATGGAAGGCATTGAAACAGAGAAGCTGCTGGAAAAGGCGCACGCTTTGGGCGCAGATTATTATCAGGGCTATTTGATTGCCAAGCCTTTAGACTTTGGCGATTTGTGCGATTTTGTCGATAAGCATAATAAACGATTTGAAGCATAAGAAAAGAGGTCACTGCAGTGGGGCGGTGACCTCTGATTTTTTATGCTTATTTAGGTTTGGCAGTCAGCCATTGACGCTGTTGCTCGCTTCTTGAGTAGAGCTGGTGGTCGAACCACATGTAGAAGAAGCGTTCAGCAGGGACGATGCCGTAGCCGTCCTGCAGGTGGTCTGTCGTGTCGAAGGGGTCGGCAACGATGAGCACATCGTCGCTCTTATGCTCGGTGCCCATGGTGTCATAGCCGATGATGACGCGCCAATGACCGCCCCAGTCAACATTTTCGACGATAATCGGCGTGTTGTTTTTCAGGTTGCTTTCGACGAATTTGAGGAAGTCAGCATAGTTGTCAGGCGTTTTGTCCTTGACGGAGGAATGAACCTCCCAGCCAAGCTTTTCAAAGTATTTGACCATGCCCTTGGTGTTGGTGCCGACAGTGCTGCTGGTGGACATAATCTTACCTACAGCAAGCTCATCGTCGATGATGTCGCCCTTGTAATATTTTACGACCATGTTGGCGGCAGCAGGTCCGCAGGTGTAGTAGGTTACCTGCTGCGTGGTGGCGAATTTGGGCAGCAGCGTGAGGTGCTCGTTGGACTGCATGTTGTAGAAGTCGGGGTGCTTAAAGTACGGCGACTCCTTGATATCATGCTTGCCGACGAACTGCGCCGCGCCGCTGACGTCCTGCTTAGTCATGGCGTTGGCGATGGGGCTATTGAATTCTCTGAGCAGGTAGTTTGTGCCGCCGAGGATGACGAGGCAGCAGCAGGCTGCCAGCAGTGCTTTTTTGGTATTCATGACGGAAGCTCCTTTTCCTGTTGATAACGCTTGAGATGCTTGGTGACAGCCTGCAGCAGCTCTGCGCTGGTGTTCGGCAGATTGCCTGACTGTACACGCTCTAATAGATAAGCAAGGGTGTCCTTGATTTTTGTCTGAGGAATAAGCGACAGCAGCTCGCGGCCGCTGATGGCGAGGTCTTTAGTGCAGACCGGCATCTTCGTGCGTGCCAGCTCGGTGACCTGTCTGCCAAGCTCGCGGCCATCGGCCATGAGCTGTGGATTTTCGCGTGCATGCGTAGCGCCCATGTCAGCGAGAAAGACCTCGACGAGCAGCTCATAGGCCTGCGCCAGCTCCTGCTCGTTTTTGAAGCCTGCGCTGGTCGCTTCGCTGCGCACCCAGCGCAGCAGCGTGCGCTCCTTCGTCCAGAGCATGGGCGCAAAGCGCATATGCTGGGCGACGAGCCAGACTACGAGCTGGACGAAGTCCCGCGGATAGCGCAGGCGCGTTAAGATGGCCTTGGCCATGACGGCGCTTTCTGCCTCATGTCCTGGGTCGCTGGGCTGACCTTCCTTGTTCAGCCTGCGGATATCGGGCAGGCCCTTGCCAAGGTCGTGCAGCACGAGCGCCCAGCGGATGGCCAGCTCACGCGGACTGTTATCAATGGCCAGCAGCGTATGCTCCCATGTATCGTAGAGGTGGAAGCGAGGGTTCTGCGGCAGGCCGACGAGGTGTGCTGCTTCGGGAAGAAGCGGGACGCTTGTATCCTGTCCCTTGTCGCGCACGCGGCAGCTGCAGCCGAGAATGCCTGTGGCCATCATCAGCATGAGGCCATGACCGGCGTGCTTGCTGAGCAGCAGTCTTTCGATTTCCTTGCGCACGCGCTCGAGCGACAAGCCGCTGATG
>JAIHZV010000359.1 GCA_022718015.1 Phascolarctobacterium sp.
TCTGTATGCTGCTGGTTCTTGTCAGCAGTCTGATCCCTTACCTTTTGCCTCATGCATGGCTGGCGAAAAATGTTCCCGGTTATGATTGGTATATGTTCAAGAGCATGGCTTGGCTGATTAAGCTGGCGATGCTGCTGTATCTTTTCAGCGTGGTGCGCGTGTTCTGGAAGGGTTATTTCCCGAAGCTGCAGAAGGTCTGCACGACGGAGCTGCGTGCAGTAATCAGCGGCTATAAGACGAGCTGGTCGCGCGGTAAGCAGCTCTGCCCGGTTTTTACCTATACGGTGGATGGCGTGGAGTACAGCGAGGCCTTGAACGAGGCGAAGGGCGAAAGAAGCAAGGACGAGGAATTTGTTGAGCGTGGCTTTACCTTGAAGCTGCCGCGTAAAATTGTTTATAATCCGCAGAATCCGCGCGAGTTTTATCTGCCCGGCTGCGAATATTATTCACGCAAGACGGCGATTTTCCGTTATGTGATGTTCAGTCTGCTGTTTTTCCTGCAGCTTTATCTGAACGTGTTTATTTATGTGAGGTAAATTATGAGTAGAACTGGCTTGTGGGATTCCCACGGACATTTGGACGACGAGGCGTTTGACGCTGACCGCGAGGAGCTTATAGCGCAGCTGGAGCAGACTTTGGACGGCATTGTCAATCCCGGCTGTGACGCAGAAAGCTCAGCTAAGGCTGTGGCGCTGGCAGAAAAGCATCCGTTTATCTATGCGGCGGTCGGCTATCATCCGGAAAACCTCAAGGGTATTGCCGACAATTATCTTGAGCAGCTGGCAGTGTGGGCGCAGCATCCGAAGGTTGTAGCGATTGGCGAAATCGGCCTCGACTATTACTGGAAGGAGAACGAGCCGCGCGAGGTGCAGAAGCGTATTTTCTGCGAGCAGGTGGATTTGGCGAAGCAGTTTGATTTGCCGATAATTATTCATGACCGTGATGCGCACGGCGATATGCTGGAGCTATTCCAAAAGGAAATCACTGGCGTGCAGGCTGTCTTTCACTGCTTCAGCGGCTCGCTAGAGATGGCGAAGGAGCTGGCTAAGCGTGGCTATTAC
>JAIHZV010000360.1 GCA_022718015.1 Phascolarctobacterium sp.
CTGCAAAAGCCACGCGCCAAGCACCGGCAGCAGCGCACCGACCAGCGCCAGCTGCGCCGCCAGCTCCAGCACCGGCACCAGCAGAATATTGCTGACGAGAGCAATCAGCGAAAGCTGATGAAAATAATAAAGCTCCAACGGCAGCACAGCCAGCTGTGCCGCCAGTGTCACCGCCAAGCCCTCGCTCACAGGCTCGGGCAACGCCTCCGGCAGCACGCGCCTACACGCAGGCAGCAGCCACAGCAGTCCCGCCGCCGCTGCAAACGAAAGCTGAAAGCCGATATCCTGCAGCCATAACGGCTGCCAGCAGAGCAGTCCTGCCGCCGCCAGCAGCAGCAAGCGCCCACGCTCCGCCCCGCTGCCGCCCAAAAGCAACACGCTGCTCATAACCAGCGCACGCAGCACAGGCGGACGCAGGCCACAAAGAGCAGCATAGGCCATAAGCAAAGCAACAACGCTAAGCCTGCGCCAAGGCAGAGGCACAGGCCGCAGCACTGCCAAAAGCAATCCCGTCAGCAGCAAAAGATGCGTGCCCGACACAGACAGCAGATGCGCCAGGCCATTATTCGTAAACAGCTCACGCGTTTCCTCGTCCAGCCTGCCGCTGCCGCCCAGCACCATGCCGCTCAAAAGCGCGCCGTACTCCTTGCCTGCCGCCTGCTCAATGCTCTGCGACAAGCGCTTGTTCCAAAGCGCAAAGCGCTGCCACCACAGCACTCGCGGCTGCTCACGCACAAGCTGCGCCCTGCTCACGCGTCCGCCCAGCTCCTGTACGCGGTTATAAGCCTGCGCATCAAAGCCGCCGGGATTGCGCAGACTGACAAGCTCCTCCAGCGTACCGCTAAGCTCCACGCGCCCAGCCTCAGGCAGGCTCCCCTGCAAGCTCACGCGCAGACGCCCACTATAGGGCACTGGTGCCTCCCCGCCGTGCAAAACCTCCAGCCGCCTGCACCGCACCACAGCACTCGTAAAACCGCCGCTGTCGCGCACGCTCAACGGCTCGATGTCGCCTGCTACCAGTACCTGTCTGCCCATGTAAGCTGCCAGCTG
>JAIHZV010000072.1 GCA_022718015.1 Phascolarctobacterium sp.
GTGTGGAAGCGTAGGGCTGACGGCGAAGGCTGGGAGGCTTTGGGCACGACGATTATGACGCTGGCGCCTGCTGCGCAGGGCAACACGGTGAACGATGGCGCTGAAATGGCGGCGGGAACGATTCTTCCGCGCAGGCTTGTCGTTCGCGGCGGGGAGGCGACCTTCCCCGTATTCGCAGGCAAGGACGTAGAGGTGCAGAACAAAATCAACAAGGAGCTGTGGACTGCTAACGCCGACAGCATGAAAAAGTTTTTTGCAGGGCAGGCCGATACAGCCTTCAAGGTGATGAGCGCGAAGGAAAATCTGCTTTCGGTGCAGCTCATCTGCGGCAAAACGAATTTTGTGCATAACTACGTGAATATCAATCCTAAGACGGGCGAGCTGATTAAGCTCAGCGATGTTTTAAATACGCAGGACAAGGATTTGCTACCGCTGCTCAATGTGCTGAACACTAATAAAAAGGTCAGCATTAAGGCACTGCCTGATGAGTGGTATATTGAAGGACGGAATCTCTTCCTGATTTCTATTGTGGACACGCGCGAGGAAATTTCTGGCTTCGATTTGGGCAATCTGCATAAATTTATTTTAAATAAACAGATACTGGAATAAAAAAACTGACTGGCTAGTCAGTAGAATTTGCAAGATAACGTATAAGGGAGAATAACAGAGAAAAACAGCTTAAAATTCGTTTAATCGGGTTTGCTTTTCTTGTTGTTCTCCTTTATAATGGTAGTATTCTGAAACTGGGATAGAGCGCTCTTTAGCTTGCTCACCCTTGTTTATATTTAGAAATACTCGGACTAATTTATGATAAACGTTTCAGAGTAGAAGATGAAGGAGGTTTTTATATGTTTAGTTCTCTCCGCTCCAGCCGTGCAAAGAAAGCAGTGGCTGCGGCGCTGGCAGCAACCTTTGTGCTGGCAGCATCCGGCTGCGGTCAAAAGCAGCAGCAGGGCGCAAAGCAGGCAACATTGGTTAAAACCATGCAGGTTATTAAGCGCGACACCCCGTTGGTATATGATTACACTGGCTTTGTGCAGGCGCAGCAGGAAATGGAGCTTAAGGCTCAGGTCAGCGGCCAGATTACAGCCAAGTATTTCAAAGGCGGCGATAATGTAAGCGCAGGTCAGACCTTATACGCTATTGACCAGCGTACCTATCAGGCGAATGTGCTCAACGCACAGGCAGGCCTGGCGAATGCGCGTGCAGCTTTGGCTAACGCAGCCATGAACGCAGAGCGTTACAGCACTCTGTATGCACAAAATGCAGTTTCCAAGCAGGTTCTGGACAACGCTATTATGCAGCGTGACCAGGCGCAGGCTTCTGTGAACGCACAGGAGGCAATTCTGGAAAATGCGCAGATTAACATGACTGATACCAGCGTAGCTGCTCCGTTCAGCGGTCGTATTGATACTACGGCGCTGGAGGTTGGCAACTATGTAACTGCAGGTCAGACCACGCTGGCAAAAATCAGCAACACTGATCCTGTATTCGTACAGTTCAGCATCGCTGAGCCGGAATATTTGCAGCTTTCCGCTGCGCATGACAACAGCGGCGCAGCATCTCTCGACAACCTGACCGTTGTTCTGAGCGATGGCAGCACCTATGATCTCAAGGGCACTGTAGCAGAGGTTAACCGCGGCATCAACGACAACACCGGTACCTTGACGGTTAAGGCTCTCTTCAAGAACCCTGCACATCGTCTGCTGCCGGGTATGTTTGCTCACGTACAGGCAACTGCAGGCACCAAACAGAATGCGCTCCTGATTCCGAAGCGCGCTGTTGTTGAATTGATGTACAAGAAATTTGTTTATATTGTTGGCAGCGATAACAAGGTAACAATGAAGGAAGTTACCCTTGGTCCTTCTGTTGGCCGTTTCTACATGGTTGAAAGCGGTCTGAACGGTGACGAGACAATCGTAGTCGAGGGCACCGGCAAAATCAGACAGGGTGCTGAGGTTAATCCGCAGCCGATGGCTGAGGCTGATCTGGATACTACTGTTGACAACAGTGCTACCGCTGAAAAGAAGCAATAAGGAGGTAGGCTAAATGGCTCGTTTCTTTATTGATCGCCCTGTCTTTGCGATAGTACTGGCGATTATTATTACCCTGTTGGGTACGATTGCCGGCTTCAGCCTGCCTATCGCCCAATATCCTAACATTACTAAACCGCGTATCAGCGTAAACACCAACTATGTTGGTGCGAGTGCTGATATCGTTGAAAAGGCTGTAGCACAAACCATTGAGCAGAAGGTCAGCGGCGTAGAAAATATGCTGAACATGTCCTCTGTAAGTACCTCTAGTGGTGAATACAAGCTTAATGTTGAGTTCAACCTGGAGAAAAACGCAGATATCGCTTCTGTAGAGGTGCAGAACCGTGTATCCCAGGCAACCAGCTCCCTGCCGAGCGAGGTTTCTGGCTACGGCGTAACCACTGCTAAGGAATCTGCTGAGACCATTATGTACTTTGGCCTCTATTCTCCGAAAAATACCTATGATGCAATGTTCCTGAGAACATATGCGGATGCGAACTTCCTCGATGCTGTAAAGCGTGTTAAGGGTGTATCAACAGTTGGCGAATATGGTCCGGAATACGCAGTACGCATCTGGCTGAATCCTGAAAAGATGGCGCAGCTGGGCGTAACCGTAACCGATGTTTCCAATGCTATCAAGACGCAAAACATTCAGGCAGCAGTTGGTTCTATCGGTAACCGTCCTACTGTTGCTGAGCAGGAGCGTACCTATTCTGCAAGTGCGCAGGGCCGTCTGAATACGCCTGAGGAATTCGGTAACGTAATTATCCGTTCCAATAATGGCGATAATCTGAAGCTGAAGGATATTGCAACTATCAAAGAAGGTCCGCGTAATGACCTTATCGTCAGCAAGCTGAACGGCGGCGACTCTGTTGTATTCCCGGTATCCCTGACCTCCGATGCGAATGCTATCGAAACGGTTAAGAATATCCGTGAGGTATTAAAGGACGCTGAAACACGTTTCCCTGACGACATGAAGCTGATTGTTATTCAGGATAACACCCAGTTCATTACCGAATCCCTGGAGAAGGTTGCGCATACCTTCTTTGAAGCCTTGCTTTTGGTTATTTTGGTAGTATTTATGTTCCTTGGTAGCTGGCGTGCAACTCTGATTCCTATTCTGGCTGTACCGGTATCCTTGGTTGGTACCTTCGCTTCCTTCGTTATTTTAGGCTTTACTATCAACACCCTGACTGCTTTTGCGATGATTCTGGCTATCGGCCTTGTTGTCGATGATGCTATCGTTGTAGTAGAGGCAGTAGAGCATCATATTCAGGAAAACGGTATGTCTCCTAAGGAGGCAACCTACCGCGCTATGAACGAGGTTTCCGGCCCTGTTGTGGCTATCGCCTTCGTACTGTCTGCGGTATTTATCCCTGTAGCCTTCACCGGCGGTACTGTCGGCGAATTGTATAAGCAGTTTGCGATCACGATTTCTGTATCCATGATGCTTTCTGCTATTATCGCTTTGTCCCTGACTCCTGCGCTCTGCTCTTTGCTGCTGGTGAAGAAGGAGGAGGCGCCGAAGGGCTTTATCGGCAAGGCTGTAAAAGCATTTGACGATTGGTTTGCAAGAACCTTGGCTAAATACGTGAAGAACGTTGAGGGCTGCATCCGTAAATCCAAGCTTATTCTGACCTGTCTTGTTATCGTAGTTATCTGCATCGGCTTCCTGGCGAAGGCAACGCCTACAGGCTTCGTACCTAACGAGGACCAGGGCATGACTGCTGTATCTATCGCTCTGCCTGAGGGTGCATCCAGCAACCGTACTCAGCAGGTTATGGCAGGCCTTTCCAAAAATATAAGCAAGCTTCCCGGTGTTAAAAATGTTATGGAGGTTAGCGGTATTGATATTCTGTCTATGGGCCAGAAGGCTAATGCCGGCCTGGCAGTAGTTTCTATGGAGGACTACAGCAAGCGCAGCAACAGCGTACAGGATATCATTCCGATGATTTTTGGCATGGGCGCACAGATTCCTGACGCAACCGTTATGGCCTTCCAGCCGCCTTCTCTGCCTGGTGCTTCCAGTACAGGTACCTTGAGCCTTTATCTCATGAACCTGGGCGGTGAGGATGTTAACACCATGGGTGAGCGTGCTAATGAATTCTTGGCTGCTTGCCGTAAGCGTCCGGAAATCGGCATGCTGTACACCACCTTGAATACTAATACGCCTATGTATCAGTTCGAGGTTGACCGTGACAAGGCACAATCCATGAACGTACCTGTATCTACCGTTTATAGCGCATTGCAGGCCTTCTTAGGCGGTAATGAAATCAACGATATCAATAACTTCGGCCGTACCTGGAAGGTTGTTATGCAGGCTGATGAAAAATATCGTACCGGTGTAGAGGATATGCGTTACTTCTTTGTACGCAGCAACGACGGCCAGTCTATTCCGCTGAATACACTTGTAAAGCCGACGCCTAAGAACAGCTCTGTTGTTATGACACGCTTTAACGGCGCAAGTGCGATTAAGATTTCCGGCGACCCTGCCAGCGGCTATTCCTCCGGTCAGGCTATGACTGCTATCGAAGAGGTTGCTAAAGAGGTTCTGCCGAACACCTATACCTATGAATGGACCGGTCAGAGCCTTGACGAGATCGAAGCTGGCAGCCGTTCCACGCAGATCTTCATTATCTCGCTGATCTTCGTCTTCCTGTGTCTGGCAGCTCTTTATGAAAGCTGGACCATTCCTCTGGCTGTACTGCTGTCTGTACCGTCTGCAGTTTTTGGCTGCTTCCTGGTACAGTATGCACGTGGTCTGCAGAATGACGTTTATATGCAGATTGGTCTGATTACGCTGATCGGCTTGGCGGCGAAGAACGCCATCCTGATCGTCGAATATGCGAAGATGAATATGGAGCAGGGCATGGATGTTGTACATGCGGCTGTTGAGGCTGCTCACGTCCGTCTGCGTCCTATTCTGATGACGTCCTTTGCGTTCATCTTAGGCTGTCTGCCTTTGGCTATTGCTACCGGCCCGGGTGCTGGTGCGCGTGTATCCATGGGTAACGCCGTAGTAGGTGGTATGACCATCGCGACCTTGTTTGGTATCTTCCTGATTCCTGTACTCTTTGTAGTTGTAGAACGCTTCTTCAGCCGCAAAAAGAAGAATCCTGATGATAACGTAACCGAACAGCTGTAAAAACAAAATTATCCTGCTCTGCAGTAATGCGGGGCAGGATTTTTTTATATACGCAAAAGAAAAAAGACCGTCCGCCAACGGTCTTTTTTCTTTTGCAGCGACTTATTTATTCGCAGTGTCACTGCTATGCACTTTGTAAATTGGAAATTGAGAGGAGATTTATTGCTTTGCAGTTACTATTATAGATAAATGAAACGGGCAGGTTGTTGCACAGGCTACAAGAAGGAATTATACAATTAAGTTAAGCTGATAGCGCATTTAATTAAAGATAAAAACACTTAAAAAACATAAAAAATATATGAGCAGTATTAAGTAAGTAGACAAAAGCTCTGCGCAAACCGAATAGTGACTTCGGCAACAGTTTGAATGTGTTATGAATTTTATAATTAACATAGTCGATGAATTTTGTCGAACTGTTTTTTTGGAGGTGAAAGGATATGGGTCCTGTAACGACTAATCCGTGGCTGATAGCTGTCATTAATATGGCGATCGTTTTTGGTGTACTGATTGCCTTAGGTCTGTTGATGAATCTGCTTCAGGTTTTAGATCCGACAAAAACCAAAACGCACTCATAATTTATTTTTAAGGAGGATTATCTCATGTTTGACGCATTCGTTGTTGCTCTCACATCTGTGTGGGCAGATTCTGGCTTCTCCGCTCTGACCGGCGGACACGTAATTATGATCTGTGTAGGTCTGCTTCTGCTCTACATGGCAATTGGTAAAGGCTTTGAGCCTTTGCTGCTTTCTCCAATCGCTTTCGGTTGTATTCTGGCTAACATTCCTAAGAATGGCTTTGAAGAACCTGGTGTTATGTCTGTAATTATGTATGGTATTCACCACGAAGTATTCCCGCCGCTGATTTTCTTAGGCGTAGGCGCGATGACCGACTTTGGCCCTCTGCTGGCTAACCCGAAAACCCTGCTTCTGGGCGCTGCTGCTCAGGCTGGCGTATTCGTAGCTCTCTTAGGCGCTATGATGATGGGCTTTAGCGTACAGGAAGCTGCTGCTATCGGCATCATCGGTGGTGCTGACGGCCCGACCTCCATCTATCTGGCTGCTAAAATGGCTCCTCAGCTGTTAGG
>JAIHZV010000073.1 GCA_022718015.1 Phascolarctobacterium sp.
GCAGGCGTTCGCTGGAGCTTCTAATACTGAGATAAATTCATAGTGTAAATAACAGGAGAGTCGTGCGTAAGCGCGGCTCTTTTGCTGTTAGGAAATTACGCATTATACTGACCTCGCTATACGACTAGATGCTTTTATGTTATAATTTAGCTATAGAAATATAAAAAACGGAGGTAAGAGCAGATGGGTAAATTTGTAAATCCTGATAACAGCGCTTTTCAGGACGCTGTTAATGGGAAAATATATGTAGATAAAACTGGATTGATTGAAGCAACAAATAGCTACCTTAATACTCCTCAGAAGTTTATCTGCAACAGCCGTCCGCGCCGCTTTGGTAAATCCATGGCTGCGAATATGCTTGCGGCTTATTATAGTAAGGGCTGCAATTCGAAGGAGCTTTTTGCAGGCTTGGAGATTTCTAAGAATGCTGACTACGAAAAATATCTGAATGAATATGACGTCATTCATTTTGATGTGCAATGGTGCCAGATGATGGCGGGAAAAGCAGAGGAAACCGTAAGCTTTATCTCCAGAAATATCTTAAAGGAGCTGCGAGAAATATATGGCAACGTTATTTCTGCAGATACAAACATGGTGGCAGATGCCTTGGCGGATATTAATACGGCAACAGGCAATAAGTTTGTCATCATAATAGATGAATGGGATGTGCTTATAAGAGATGAGGTAACAAATAACGCTGCGCAGGAAGAGTATATTAATTTTTTGCGCGGCTTGTTCAAAGGCGTGGAACCGACTAAGTATATCGCCTTGGCCTATATGACAGGCATATTACCGATAAAGAAATATAAAACGCAGTCGGCGTTGAACAACTTCGATGAATATACAATGCTAGATCCTAGTTTATTAGCTCCATATGTTGGCTTTACGGAGGAAGAAGTTAAAAGCTTATGCATGGTATATCATAAAGATTTCGCGGAGGTTAAGCGTTGGTATGATGGATATAGCTTAGAAGGCTATCATGTTTATAATCCAAGAGCAGTGGTTAATTTAATGTTAAGAGGGACGTTTCAAAGCTATTGGACGCAGACTGGTACATATGAGTCGATAGAACCTTTGATTAATATGGACTTTGATGGTTTGAAAGCTGCAATTATGACTATGTTGTCTGGTAACGCTGTACCTGTGCGCACAACGTCTTACCAAAATGATATGGTGACATTTAAAAATAAAAATGATGTCATGACTTCACTGATACATTTAGGGTACTTGGCATATGACCAAGAGGAACAAAAGGCTTATATTCCGAATGAAGAGATTCGCAGTGAATTTTTAGATGCAGTAGAAGAAACGCAGTGGAATGAATTTTTTGCTTACCAAAAGCTGTCGCAGGATATTTTGGAGGCTACGCTGGATATGGACGCTGAAACAGTGGCAGAATTGCTAGAAAAAGTGCATAGGGAATATGCTTCAGTAATTCAGTATAATAATGAAAATTCGCTTAGCAGTGTTTTAGCCATAGCGTATCTAAGTTCTATGCAGTATTATTTCAAGCCTATTAGGGAACTGCCTTTAGGGAGAGGCTTTGCAGATTTTGTTTTTATTCCTAAACATAGATATGCAGATAGTTATCCTGCTTTGCTTGTTGAATTAAAATGGAACAAGAATGCTATGACTGCTATAAATCAGATTAAAGAAAAGCAGTATGCGGAGTCACTTACTGATTATGCAGGCAAAATTCTCTTAGTTGGTATTAATTATGACAAAAAGACGAAGAAGCATAGCTGCAGGATAGAAGAGATAGTTAAGTGATTTTAGGCGCTCAAGATAGTGAGTAGCTTAGCTGATACTTATTGAAGATAGCGGGAGGTTTATTGATGCAAAAACCTATAGTAAGAGATGAAGAATTTCTGGCGCAAAAATCTGCGCCTGCTACCTTTATGGATGTTGCTGTGGCGCAGGATTTATTAGATACACTGGCTGCTCATGCAGAGCATTGCGTGGGGCTGGCTGCTAATATGATAGGGGTACAAAAGCGCATTATTGCGGTCAATGTCGGGCCGACTAATATCGCTATGCTTAATCCGGAGATTGTCAAGCGCTCCGGAAAATATATGACGGAGGAGGGCTGCCTGTCGCTGGATGGGGAAAGAACGACGGTACGTTATGAGAAGATTACTGTTACATATCAGGATATGCAGCTCAAAACGCATAAGCAAAGCTACAGCGGCTTTACGGCGCAAATTATTCAACATGAAATTGATCATTGTAACGGGATAATCATCTAAAAAATATTTTTCTTCTTATTACACTAAACGAGCTATTCCGTTTTTATATAGCTTCAACTGTAAATCTTTCGTACAAATCTGAGGAAATTTCAAATTTTGTACATTTTTAACACAAAAATCATTTGTGCTTTTCACGAGAACAGTGGTATAATATAAATAGAGTTTTGTATAGAGAAAGGGGACATTGTTATGTCTGAAAAATCAACGTTCTATCTGGTACGCGAAGAAATTCTGCCGGAGGCGATTAAAAAAACTATTAAGGTAAAGGAAATTTTAAAGCGTGGTGAAATTAAAACCATTAATGAGGCTGTAGAAAAAATGGGCTTGAGCCGCAGTGCTTACTATAAATACAAGGATTTTGTTTTCCCGTTCTACGAAGCAAGCAAGGAAAAGATTATTACTTTGTCCTTACTGCTGGAGCATAAATCCGGCGTGCTGTCTAAGGTGCTGAACACTGTTGCAGACGATTCCGGCAGCATCATGACGATTAACCAGGGTATTCCTCTGCAGGGCGTAGCGAATACGACTATTTCTATTGAGACGAAGCATCTGACGATTGATCTGGAGGCCCTGCTCGACAAGCTTCGCATGATTGACGGCGTAAAGCGTCTTGAGGTTCTTGGTCAGGTTTAATCTGTAAATATACTATCATTGAGAAATTATTAGATAAATAATTGGAGGGGTACCAATGAAGGATTTTATTAATGTAGGCTTGCTCGGTGCCGGCACCGTAGGTGGCGGCGTGCTGCAGGTTCTGGAAAAAAATGCCGATAAAATTGCGAAGGAAGTAGGCAAGCCGGTAAAAATTACGAAGGTTTTAGACCGTAACGTAGAAGCAAGACAAAAGGAATACGGCGACCAATACTACTTCACTGCTGATGCTGACGAGGTTTTGAATGATCCGGAGATTGATATTGTCGTTGAGCTTTTAGGCCGCGAGCATCCGGCGAAGGAATATATTGCTCAGGCCTTTGCTAATGGCAAGCATGTTGTTACGGCCAACAAGGACGTTCTGGCACGCTATGGCGCAGAGCTGTTCCCGCTGGCTGAGGAGCATGGCTGTGACTTTATGTTTGAAGCGAGCGTTTGCGGCGGCATCCCCATCATCGGACCGATGAAAACCAGCATGGCTGGCAATAAAATCAATTCTATCATGGGTATCGTCAATGGTACTACGAACTATATGCTGTCGAAGATGGCAGATGAGCATCTGGACTATGATGAGGTGTTGAAGGATGCGCAGGAGAAGGGCTATGCTGAATCCGATCCTACGGCAGACGTCGGCGGCTTGGACGCAGCGCGTAAGGTTGTTATCCTGGCTTCTATTGCTTTCAATACCCGCTTCAGTCTGGATGACGTAAAGGTGGAGGGCATTGAAAATGTTGAAGCCTGCGATATTAAATACGCATCCAGTCTTGGCTATGCTGTTAAGCTGCTGGGTATTGCTAAAAATGACCCTGAAAATGGTGTTACGCTGAGAGTTACTCCGACGATGATTCCTCTGGGACATCCTCTGGCAGGAGTTAACGGCGTTTATAACGCTGTGTTTGTTAATGGTGACGCTATTGGCGAGGCTATGTTCCTCGGCCTGGGCGCAGGTCGCCTGCCGACCGCAAGCTCTGTCTGCGGCGATATCATTGATATTGCACGCAATATGCAGCATAAGTCTACCGGACGCATCAACTGCACCTGCTTTGAAGAGAAGAAGCTGTGCCCGCCGGAGAAAATGTCTGCACCTGCTTATATCCGTTTGCAGGTTGCTGATAAGCCTGGCGCTTTGGCTGCAATCGCTGCGGCCTTCGGTGCGCAGAACGTTAGCCTGCGTAATGTTATCCAGACGAATGATGTGCTGTCGAGCAAGGCCGAAATCGTTGTTATTACGCACAGCGTTTCCGAGGCTAATCTGCAAATGGCGCTGCAAATTCTTTCTGTGCTGCCTGTCGTTGAAAAAATCAGCTGCGTAATTCGTGTTGAAGACAGCCGTTTGGCATAAGGAGCGCTGCTTATGAAAAAGGTAACTGTCCGCGTTCCTGCAACCTCTGCCAACTGTGGCCCCGGCTTTGATACGCTGGGCCTGGCTTGCACTTTATATAACGAAACGACCTATGAAATTACTGATAGAAAAGGCTTTCAGCTTGACGTAACAGGCGAAGGCTCTGAATATCTCAAGCCGTTTGGCCGTAATCTGGCCTTCGCCAGCTTCCTGCGCATCTGGAACAAGATTACAGATAATGAACGCATCGGCCTGAAGGTGACGATGATTAACCGCATTCCCATGTCGCGTGGTCTGGGCAGCAGCTCCAGCGCTATTGTAGCAGGTCTGTATGCAGCCAACGCTTTATGCGATGACTATTATACGAAGGACGAGCTGTTAGATGTAGCGACGGATATCGAGGGCCATCCTGATAATGTTGCGCCTGCGCTTTTTGGCGGCTTTACTATCAGCTGTATGGAGAAGGGCAAGGCTCATTCTCTGCGCCTTATGCCGGAAAAACCGCTGAAGTTTATTGCCGTAGTGCCGGACAGCAAGCTGCCGACGACCTTGGCGCGTCAGGCTATTCCTGCCACCGTGCCGCATCATGACGCTGTGTATAACACCTCGCGTGCTTCGCTGCTCGTGGGCGCATTGCTTAGCGGACATTATGAGTATCTTGGTATGGCGCTGGAGGATAAGCTGCATCAGCCGTATAGGGCACATCTTATTCCGGGCCTGCAGGATGTTTTCGAGGCAGCGAGAGCTGCAGGAGCCTATAACGCGATTATCAGCGGTGCAGGCTCAACCGTTATGGCTTATGCTTCGCCTGAGGCTGATTGCGAGCGTATTGCGCAAAGCATGGTACAGACCTTTGCGAAGTATGGCGAGCATGCTTGCTATCATATTTTAGATATTGATAAAGACGGTGTAAAAAAATTATAAAAAAGTTGTTGACAAATGCTTAACAACGCTGTATAATAGTCCTTGTGATTCGGGGCGTGGCTCAGTTTGGTAGAGCGCTTCCTTGGGGTGGAAGAGGTCGTGGGTTCAAATCCCGCCGCTCCGACCATGTCGGATCTATAGCCTTTACGTTTACGTAAAGGCTTTTTTTATGTTAAAATTGGAGGTAAGCTCTATGATTCGTACTTTAGATTTTGTTTGCAGTGAATGTGGCGAGCACTTCACTCCCGGTGAAAAATTATATTATCGCGACAATTATATGAATAACAGCATTCGCGACACCAAATTCATCTGCCCGGCCTGCATTGCTAAATGGCAGGAAAAATGGCATATCAAAAGCGCCAGCTTTAATGAGCAGGATTACGTGCTGACTGTTGACTTGGAGCTGGAGGACGGCACTGTCTACAATGATATGGACTGCACGCCGATTGATGAAACAGAAACCGTCGTTTTGGGCGAGGACGTGCCTGTTGAAGCGCAGCAGGAGCTGTACAAAATTTATGCTGCCTGGGATAGAGAGCGTAAGGCGCATTATCTCAAGGACTGCATCTTCAAGGACGAATTTATGCGCACATCCTTCACCTGCGAAACCTATAGCGGGGAAAAATTCGAGGATATCGCTTTCCGTGTGACTATGCGCGGTGAGCTGCAGACAGAAAAGCCTGTGCCTGATTATATCAAGGCACAGATTCTGGAGGCCTATAAGCTTTACGAAGAGCAAAACGCTGATTATCCTGAGGCTGCGCCGGAGGAAGAAGATTTAGACGAGCTCGTAAAACAAATCAAATCTAAACAAGGGGAGTAAACGTAGAATGAGTGAACTGTTAGAAAAAATTGAGAAGCGTCGTACCTTTGCGATTATTTCTCACCCTGATGCTGGTAAAACAACCTTAACTGAAAAACTGCTGCTGTACGGCGGAGCTATCCACCTGGCTGGCTCTGTAAAGGCAAGAAAAAGCAATAAGCATGCTGTGTCTGACTGGATGGAGATTGAAAAGCAGCGTGGTATTTCTGTAACCTCGTCCGTACTGCAATTTGATTATGACGGCTTCCGTGTCAATATCCTTGATACCCC
>JAIHZV010000361.1 GCA_022718015.1 Phascolarctobacterium sp.
AAGCAAGGTAAGCTATAAGGGTAAGGACAAGCCAGACTGCGATGCTGATGGTAACTTCCCAATTAGCTATGAGGTTAGCATTACCAACAATGGCGATGTAGACCTTACCGAGGGTACAGAAGGCTACAGTCTCTCTGTAAGAAACTTTAGCAAGGACAATGCGGTGGTATTCACACAGCCGCTTAAGGGCAACCTTGCGGTAGGCGCATCTACTACAGTTACAGTATCTGGCACCGCCAACTGCAACACTTATCCTAATCGCAACCGCTATGATGTGTATGAGGACCTTACCAATACATTTAAGAATGGTACATGGATAGAGCCTGTGCCCTACAAGCCTGTGCTCACAATGCGCAACTCGGACGGCAGAATTGACAACGGTCAGGAAACATTTGCATGGGGAATGGTCAACGCCAGCACTGACAAGAAATTCCAGATAAGCAACGATGGTGCCGCTCCGCTCAACATAACAAAGGTTGTTGTGCCCGACGGATTTACCACCTCGCTTACTGCTCCGCTCACACTTGCGGCTCACGAATCGAAAGACTTCACCGTAACTCTGCCGGCTGATAAACCGGGCATCTACTCGGGCGAGTTTAAGGTGTCGGCTGAGGGTGTGGACGACTTCAGCTTCAACGTGTCGGGCACCGTGCTCGACCCAGCCAAATTTTATACCAACTTCAACGACAACCAGATTCCTGCTGGTGCCTATAAAGAGGATGGATGGAGCGTAGCACAGCGCGATGCTCTTAGCAGCGACAACCCATACCTCTTGTCTAACGGCAGCCAGGACACGGACAACAAGTTTGTTACACCGTTGCTTAAGGTGGCAGAGGGCGAGAAGATGTCGGTTGACGTAGCCCGTACAGGCTACTATACTGGTGGCGCAGGCGTCTACCTCAACGTCTACTATTCTACAGACCGCACCAACTGGACTCCGGTTCGCAAGATTACAGCCGATGAACTATCTACCACTAAAGCAAACTCTTCTTACTACTTCGGCGAGCTCAAGTCGTTTGTCATCGACAACATTCCTGCCGGC
>JAIHZV010000362.1 GCA_022718015.1 Phascolarctobacterium sp.
TTTTCAGCCAGTACTTTGGTGATAGCAGCAGTCAGAGTGGTCTTGCCATGGTCAACGTGGCCAATGGTGCCGATATTCAGATGCGGTTTAGTTCTTTCATATTTAGCTTTTGCCATTTTTGAAGTTCCTCCAATCAATATACATCAATGGTAAAAATTCGGGTAAAATTCCCCTATCTTATTATATTCGCCCTCTTGCAGTAAAATCCTGCTAGTTTCTCGCAAATATAACAAAAAAACCTCATCAAAATGAGGTTTTAATCTTAGTTGGTGGCGGCGCACGGATTCGAACCGCGGACACTGCGGGTATGAACCGCATGCTCTAGCCAACTGAGCTACGCCGCCAATTGGAGCTGATGACCAGGATTGAACTGGTGACCTTATCCTTACCAAGGATACGCTCTGCCGACTGAGCTACATCAGCATATGAAGTTGGTTGCGGGGGGCGGACTTGAACCACCGACCTTCGGGTTATGAGCCCGACGAGCTACCAACTGCTCCACCCCGCGATGAAATGTTGGTGGATGGGGTTGGATTCGAACCAACGAAGCGAAACGCGGCAGATTTACAGTCTGCTCCCTTTAACCACTCGGGAACCCATCCGTTTGCGACAAAAAGAATTATACAGGATTATCGAGCTTTTGTCAACAGCTTTTCGTAAACTTTTTTACTTTTTTCTTGCAAAGCGACAAAAGCTCTCTCTATCATTGCAAAAGCGCCAGGCCGCGGGCAAACTTGCTGCGCTCCTCAGCACGCAACGTAACCGCTGCTGCGATACGCTCCTTCAGCTCCAGCAGTGCCTGCACCTCGCCCTCCAGCAGCTCGATTTCCACCTCATCAATGCTGTCGCTCTTCTCGCCGCAGCGAATAGCGCCCTTATCAATCGCCAGCTCGCACACTGCGCCTGCATAATCAAGGATATACGTGATGCGCTGCACATCCACCGTAAACAAAGCCTGCACGCCGCACGGAGCCAGCTCGCTCAGCTCAAAGCCCAGCCCCAGCGCTGCAAAGCCGTCCAGCACAGG
>JAIHZV010000074.1 GCA_022718015.1 Phascolarctobacterium sp.
CCAGTGAAGAAGGCATCCAGCTTCGTTGTTGCCAGGAAGCCGTCCGTCAGCGTAACCAGACAGTTGTCAGTCGTGGCCTTAAAGCCGATATGACCGCCAAACAGATAATCTACATCGTCAACCACGCCTGCATTGACCATGGCATACGCACCGCGCACGCCCTCCTCTGCAGGCTGGAAAATCAACTTAATCGTACCGGACAGACGCGCTTTATTAGCTGCCAAAAGCTTTGCTGCTGCCAGGCCGATGGTTACGTGGCCATCATGACCGCAGGCATGCATAGCCTTTTTATGCTGGGAAACAAAGCCCTCCTTGCTCGGACGGTGCGTTTCTTCCTTTTCCTCCTCAACATCGTTGCAGTCCATATCAAAACGAAAGGCAACAGTTTTGCCCGGCTGCTCGGTTTTCATCGTTGCCACGATACCTGTCTTGCCGCCGGCCATCTTCGCTACCAGCTCAGCATCAGCACCCTCACTGATAGCACGCTGCATATATTCCTCCAGCTCTGCTGCTGCAGGCACGCCCATCATCGACTTTTCGTCAATAACGTCTGCGCCAAAGGCTACCTCATAGCCCAAAGACTTCAGCTCTTTAATAATCATGCAGGCAGTACGGAACTCCGTCCAGCCTGTTTCCGGATGCTGATGCAAATCTCTGCGACGTGCAGTCATTTCCTTGCTTAAACCCTCGGCTTGCTGCCAAATTGTTTCCATGTGTTAAACCCCCATTCAAAAAAGTACAGTCTGCTCGCTATCTATAGGCAGAAAAACTTCTTCCTTTGCTTTTTTGCGATTCTCATTTGTCACCCACTCACCGCAGGGACAGCTGATAGCAGCGGTAGGCAACGCCCAAGCCAGATGCCTGCCACATGCCGGACAAATAAACTCCACCTGCAGCGGACCTTGCTTTTTGTTTTTCATATTGCGCACCTCCTGCCTGTATTTGCATTGTTTATTATAGCACATTTAGCGTTATAAAGAAATAGTCAATAACATATGAGCATATAATAGAGTTTAGGCAAAGAAAAAAGCAGGAACATAAGTTCCTGCTTTGAACAGCTCTGATAATTAGATGAGCTCGATAATTGCCATTTCAGCAGCATCACCGCGACGAGGACCTACTCTGTAAATACGAGTAAAGCCACCTTGTCTGCCTTCATATTTCGGAGCAATTTCTTCAAAAAGTTTTTTGGTAACAGCTTCGTCAACCAGAACAGCCATAACCTGACGACGAGCATGCAGGTCATTGCGTTTTGCCAAAGTAATCAGTTGAGCGGAAAGCTTAGCAACTTCTTTAGCTTTAGTAATGGTGGTTTCAATTCTGCCATATTTGAAGAAGGAAGTTAAAATGCTACGAAACAGAGCTTTACGGTTGCTGGAATTACGACCCAGTTTTCTGTATGCCATGTGCTTCTGACCCCCTTAATTATTCTTCGTCACTTTTGCGCAAGGATAAACCCATGTCGCTAAGTTTTTTCTTAACTTCGTCCAGGGACTTACGACCCAAGTTACGAACTTTCATCATGTCTTCCTCGGTCTTTTGTACCAAATCACCAACGGTGTTGATACCTGCACGTCTCAGGCAGTTATTGCTGCGGACGGACAGATCCAGATCGTCGATGGATACACTAGTCGGACCGACATCAGTGGCGCCCTCATTGCCCTCAGCTGCAACAGCAGCAGCAGGAGCAGGAGTACCGAAGAACTCAGTACCTTTCGGATCACCAGTTTGTAACAACTTAAGATAACCGATTAAGATGCCGGAAGCATTGTTAATAGCTTCATCAGGTTCAATGCTGCCATCAGTCCAAACTTCCAGAGTCAGTTTGTCATAGTTGGTAACATTGCCCACGCGGGTATCATTTACAGCAAATTTAACTCTCGTGATCGGAGAGTAAATGGAGTCTACCGGAATAACTCCGATAGGCTGATCCGGTTGCTTGTTTTTATCCGCCGGTACATAACCAAGGCCTTTATCAACATGGATTTCCATATTGAAAACTGCGTCTTTATCCAAAGTTGCAATGTGCAGCTCAGGGTTCAAAATCTCTACATCGCTGTCAGCAATAATGTTTGCTGCAGTAACTTCCTGCTCACCAGAGCATTCAATTCGCAGGACTTTTTCCTCTTCGCCTTCCATTTTCAAGCATAATCCCTTGATATTCAGGATAATGTCAGCGACATCTTCACGAACACCAGGAATAGTAGCAAACTCGTGCAGTACTCCGTCAATTTTAACGTAAGTTACTGCGGCACCCGGCAGGGAGGAAAGCAGTACACGGCGCATGCTATTGCCCAGTGTAATGCCGTAGCCTCTCTCGAGCGGCTCCCAAACGAACTTGCCATAGCGGCGATCATCGCTGACTTCAGCTACAACCATTTTCGGTTTTTCTAATTCAATCATTCGGAAAGCCTCCTTCTATCGCGTATTACCACAATACGTCTCATAAGTGGGTGGCACAAGATATTCACTAATTATTTGGAGTACAACTCAACGATTAAGTGCTCTTCAATAGGAACATCAATTTCCTCACGAGTCGGGAAACGGTCTACTTTGCCACCGAAGTTAGCAGCATCCTGTACCAGCCAAGCCGGAACAGCTTTAGTAGCCAGAGTTTCGTCCATGCCTTTGAAGTATTCTTTAGCACGGCTGTTTTCCATTACGGAAACAACATCGCCAACTTTAACCAAAGCGGAAGGAATGTCCAGACGTTTGCCGTTTACAGCAATGTGGCCATGTCTTACGATTTGACGAGCTTGACGACGAGTGTTTGCCAGACCAAGACGGAAAACAACATTGTCAATTCTTCTCTCGAGGAGGATCAGCAGGTTTTCACCGGTGATACCTTCCATTTTTTTAGCTTTATCATAGTAGCCACGGAATTGTTTTTCCAGGACACCATAGATAAATTTAGCTTTTTGTTTTTCAGTTAACTGAATGCCATATTCGCTCTTTTTGCCTCTTTGGCGTCTAGCTTGGCGTTTAGATTCCTTGCTAATGCCCAGAAATGCCGGAGCTAAGCCCAAAGATCTGCATCTTTTCAGGACAGGCGTTCTATCAATTGCCATCTATCTACACCTCCAATTATACTCTTCTACGTTTCGGCGGACGGCAGCCATTGTGCGGAATCGGAGTAACGTCTTTAATAGAGTTAACTTCCAGACCTGCAGCTTGAAGTGCACGAATTGCAGCTTCACGGCCTGCGCCAGGACCTTTTACATATACTTCTACTTGTTTCAAGCCATGCTCCATAGCAGCTTTGGTTGCTTCTTCAGCAGCCATTTGTGCAGCAAACGGAGTGCTCTTACGGCTGCCACGGAAACCGAGGCCGCCTGCGGAGGCCCAGCTCAGAACATTACCTTCGGTATCAGCGATGGTAACGATAGTATTATTGAAGGTGGAGCGGATATGTGCTACACCATTGATTACGTTTTTGCTAACTTTTTTCTTGTTGCGAACAACTTTCTTGCCAGCCACTGGTTTATCCCTCCCTCGCTAATTATTTCTTCTTGCCTGCAATAGTACGTTTCGGACCTTTACGGGTGCGGGCATTGTTTTTAGTATTTTGACCACGAACGGGCAGACCCATACGATGTCTTCTGCCACGATAGCTGCCAATTTCAATCAGACGTTTAATGTTCAGGGATTCCTCACGGCGGAGGTCACCTTCAACTTTATAGTCATGATCCAGAGTTTCACGGATCTTAGCAACTTCTTCTTCAGTCAGGTCGCGAACGCGAGTGTCCGGGTTAATACCGGTTTTAGCTAAAATTTCACGAGAGAGAGTCAGGCCGATGCCATAGATGTACGGCAGAGCATACTCAATACGTTTATCTCTCGGTAAATCGACACCAGAAATACGTGCCATTAATGTGCACCTCCTTCTTATCCTTGTTTTTGTTTATGTTTCGGGTTTTCGCAAATTACCATTACATGGCCTTTACGTTTAATGACTTTGCATTTTTCACATATTGGCTTAACAGACGGTCTTACTTTCATAATTTAAACCTCCTCTTTGCCTGTTGGATTATTTATACCGATAAGTAATTCTTCCACGATTGAGGTCGTACGGAGTAAGCTCCACGGTAACCTTATCACCAGGCAATATCTTGATGAAGTTCATACGAATCTTACCGGATATATGTGCTAAAATTGTGTGGCCGTTAACCAGTTGAACTTGGAACATAGCATTGGGAAGTGCTTCTAAGATTGTACCTTCAACCTCAATAACATCCTGTTTGGACACTGCAGTACCTCCTTATTTGCTACATCCGAGACTAGCTTTAACGTCAGCATATACCTTGTCGATAGCTTGCATGCCGTCGATTTCCTTGTACAGGCCTTGTTTTTTGTAGTACTCGATTAACGGTTCAGTTTGTTCATGATAAGCATGCAGACGATTTACAACGGTTTCTTCCTTATCATCGTTACGTTGATAGAGGTTACCACCGCATTTATCGCAAACATCCTCTACCTTGCTGGGGTTGAAGCTTACATGATAGGTAGCGCCGCAAGCCTTGCAGATACGACGGCCAACTACACGAGCAACCAGCTCGGAATCAGGAACAGAGATATTAACAACACCGGTCAATTTAATGCCCAGGTCTTTGAGGATTCCGTCGAGAGCAACTGCTTGCTCCTCAGTTCTCGGGAAGCCATCTAAGATGAAACCATTTGCACATTCAGGTTTAGCTAAACCTTCGCGAACGATGCCGATGGTTACGACGTCGGGGACAAGTCCGCCAGCGTCCATATATTTTTTCGCCTCTTTACCAAGTTCGGTGCCAGCGCTTACTGCTGCACGGAACATATCTCCTGTGGAGATGTGAGGGATTTTGAATTCATCAATGAGTTTTTCTGCTTGAGTGCCTTTGCCGGCACCCGGAGGTCCCATTAAAAGAATGTACATTCTGAACTCCTCCTATTTCATAAAGCCATGATAATGACGCATCAGCACCATGGACTCTATTTGCTTCATAGTTTGCAATGCAACGCCGACAACGATCAAAAGAGCAGTACCGCCGAAGTATATACCATCAATGCGGGTTATCCAGCCAATAACGTGAGGCATGAGCGCAATTAATGAGAGGAAGATGGCGCCTGCCAGAGTTATTCTGGACATTACTCTGTCAAGATAATCGGTAGTAGGTTTACCAGGACGCAGACCGGGGATAAAGCCGCCGTTCTTCTTGATATTATCGGAAAGATCTCCGATATTCAGGCTTACTGCTGTATAGAAGTAAGTGAAGAACAGGATCATGAGTACATAGAGCGTTGTCTGCAGCGGGCTGCCCCACTCGAACAACTTGCCCATGGATTTAACCCAAGGAACATCTACGAACTGAGCGATAGTCACAGGGAACATCAACACTGAAGAAGCGAAGATGATAGGAATAACGCCAGCCTGGTTAACTTTTAAAGGAATATAGCTGGTATGACCGCCATACGCCTTTCTGCCTACAACACGCTTTGCATATTGAACGGGTATTTTGCGAATACCTTCAGAGATGATAATTACGAAGACTACCATCGCCAAGGCAATAGCCGCGAACAAAATAACATTCAAAATGTTGACCGTGCCTGCTTGTAAGTATTGAAAAATTATTTTGAGTCCATCAGGGAGTCGGGAAACGATGCCGGCAAAGATGATCAAGGAGATACCGTTACCAACACCGCGAGCAGTAATCTGCTCACCAATCCACATCAGGAAAACCGTTCCTGCGGTAAGAGTAATCGCAATAAGCAGAACCGAAAGGATTCCGGGGTTATTGATTGCCATTCTCAGGCCGTAAGCCATACCGCAGGCCTGGATAAACGCCAAAGCCACCGTCAGCATACGAGTGAGCTTTGTCGTTTTCTTGAAGCCTTCCTCTCCTTCCTTGGACCATTGCTCCAAGGTCGGTACAACTACCTTCAACAGCTGCAAAATAATCGAAGCGTTGATGTATGGGGTAATACTCATAGCAAAAATGGAGAATTTGCTCAAGGCGCCGCCGCTGAACATATCAAGCAGTCCGAAGAGATTGCCGCTACGGAAAAGCTGTTCAATTACAGAAGCGTTTACGCCTGGAACAGGTATATGTGTTCCAGCCCTGAATACGATGAACATGGCGAGAGTAAAGATCACTTTTTGCCTGAGTTCTGCTATTCTAAATATGTTTGCGA
>JAIHZV010000075.1 GCA_022718015.1 Phascolarctobacterium sp.
GTTTATTATTGTTTTTTGGTTTTTACTTAAGCTCTATGCCCGGATACATGCGCTCTGCCAAAAATCTCAAGCCATCTTCCGTGCGGCAGCCTGTTCCATACGTAAAACGCAAGGGAATGCTATATGTCCTTTTATTTTTTATACAAGGCAAATTTTGCAAAGCAGGATTTTCCGTAAGCTTTGTAATACACTCGCCATAATCAGCATGACTACACACAACAAATAAAACATCCGGATTCTCTTTGACAACATTCTCAAAGCCTATTACCGCTGGTGTTTCTGAAACCCTGCCACCAATTCTGCTCACCATATCACCAACTAATTTAGTTTTGTCATAGCTGATCATAGAGCTGATAAACTCCACAATCATAACCTTCGGTTTAGGATAAGCAGTATTTGCCCTATTGATATCATCAATAGTTTTATAGGTGCTGTCCACAATAGCATCAGCCTTAGCGTCAACACGTAAAGCTGCACCTAAGTCACGTACAAACTGCATTTCCTTATCGACAGTTTCCTTGATAATATGCTTGCTGGGCGTATTGGTATTCAAAGGCACGAGCGTCTTAACGCCACGCGTATTCCAATAATCAGTATTGTCCAAGCGGTTTCTAATGAATACACATTGCTGCGCTATAATCAAATCAGGATGCAGACTAGTAACATATTCCATGTTCAGATAACCGCTGGGGCATTTTTTTATTTTTTGAAACTCCTCCCAGTTTTCCTGACGCATAGCATATTTTCTATTATTTTGCGCAACAGCCATCAGAATATTAGGTGCCGCACCAAGCTGCAGCAGAGTTTCTGTCTCGTTTTCACCAATAACAAGCACTCGCTGCGGTGCCTTATCAAATATTTGCTGATTGGGCCCTTTGACAAAATAATTATCTACATTAATATTGTTAACGACTACCGGTTTATCCTGCTGCTTTGCCTGCTGTTTATCAACGCTTTGACAGCCTAAGATATTGCAAGCAAGCGCAATAAGAAGACTACTAATAATAAATTTTTTCATCGCTTACCATACCCATAATTTTTACTAATCAACAAATAAATAAATACCGGTGCACCAATAACCGAAACTACAACACCTATAGGCACCTCAGAGCCTTCCATAATCGTTCTACTGATAACGTCAGCGCAAACCATAAATAACATACCAAGCACTGCACTCATAGGCAGAACCTTTTTATAGTTACCGCCACAAAGCAGCCGCGCTATATGCGGAATAACCAGACCGACAAAGCCAATAATCCCGCAGTTGTAAACCACCAGTCCGACTACCAGAGCACAAAGCAGAATATAAATCCTGCGCATTTTCGACAAATCATAGCCTAAGGTTACGGAAGCTTCATCTCCCAGCAACATCAGGTTAAGGATACGTGAATTCTTGACAAAATATAGCGATATAAAAAATACTACAGCTAACAGCATCCCTGTTTTCTGCCAAGCAGCAGTCTGCAGGCTGCCCATCAGCCAAAATGTTACACTTTGAATACGCTCTGCATCAGCATAGATAGAAATCAGCAGACTTATACCAGCTGCGCAAACTGCATTCAACGCCATTCCTGACAAAAGTATTGCTGTCGTGCCCGATTTGCCAAACCTTAAGGATAGCAGAACGATAAATACCGTCACTGCTAAAGCTCCTAAAAATGCAAAGCAGCCAATAGCATCAAAACCGGCTACACTAGTAAAGCCTAAAATAATCGCTACAACGGCACCTAAGCCAGCACCAGAGGAAATTCCCAGCAAATAAGGATCCGCTAAAGAATTGCGCATAACAGCCTGCATCACGCAGCCGGTTATACTAAGTCCATAGCCAACAACAGCCGCTAAGACCAATCTTGGCAAGCGCAGATAATAGATAACATCAGCAAGGATGCTACCGGCAGCTGATCCTTGAATAATTTGCCAAAGTAGTTGTGCTGTCTGCTGAAAGCCTATAGAAATAGTGCCCATGCCGATAGTAAAATTCAAAACAACGCAGGCAAAAAGCGCTGTTCCTACTATTGTTCCTAAAGTTTTAATTCGCTCCATAATGACCTCAATTTTTATAAGCAATTAAAAGCTTTCCGTCTGCCTTATGCATAACATCGGCTTGTACTTCGTATAGCTCACTAATGAAAGCACTGGTTAAAAGCTCCTCAGGTGCACCCTGTCCCATTACCTGTCCATTTTTCATAGCAACTATTTCATCACAATACATGGCTGCAATATTCAAATCATGCAGGGCAGCGACAACTGTAAAGCCTTGGCTGCGAATGATGTTTAATAATTGCAGCTGGTATTTTATATCAAGGTGATTCGTCGGCTCATCCAAAATCAGACATTCCGTCTGCTGCGTCAGAGCACGCGCCAGCATAACCCTCTGCTGCTCACCGCCGCTTAACAAAGAAAAGCTGCTATGCGCAAATTTTTCCATACCGACAACTCGCAAAGCTTCATTAGCGATGGCATAATCCTCTGCGTTATCGTCCTCCATAGAGTTTTTATACGGACTGCGTCCCATAAGCACAACATCGAGTACTTCAAAATCAAAGTTATAATAATTATGCTGCGCTAAAACGGACTGCAGCTGGGCGCTTTGCTTAACAGTATAATTTTTCAATGGCTGTCCATTTAGATAAACAACACCGCCGTCAGGCTCTAAAACTCTGTATATACATTTGAGCATTGTGCTCTTGCCACTGCCGTTAGGACCAATGATGCCTGTAAATTTTTGTCTGGGAAATTCTAGAGAAATATTTTTAAGAATTTCTCTATCGCCAAATTGCACCTTTAATCGTTCGATTTTTATATCCATCTTATTTAGCTCCAAATCTATAATTTTGTTTAAGCATCATGTAAATAAAACATGGTGCACCAATCAAAGAAAAGACTACACCTAAAGGAATATCCACGCCTCTAATCAACGTTCTTGACAAAATATCCATCACTACAGTCGCCAAACCACCAAAGGCCACAGCAACAGGCAACAGCTTTTTATGGTTAGAACCAAAAATAAGACGTACAAAATGTGGTACCAAAAGACCGATAAAGCCAATCGTACCAGAATTAAAAACGATAAAACCAACTAAAAGTCCATTCAACAGCAGATAGCGCCTGATATATTTTTTTAAATCAACGCCCAAGGTCATTGCCGAATCATAACCCGTAAGCATTAGATTCAAAATGCGTGTCTGTGTCATAAAATAACCTGCCAGGCAAACCACAACCGTTAACAAAATAAGCACATTGCCGAGCTTGGCATTGGCGACATTCCCCATCAGCCAGTAGGTTATCGCTTCCATGCCTTCCTTGTTGCGTCCCACAAAGGCGATTAGGCTTGACAGGCTTGCACAGATAGCACTCACAGCCATACCGGCAAGCAGCAGATTAGAAGCTGATTTGCTACGCGAATTGTCAGCTATAAAGGTTACCAATAAGGAGATGGCAAACGCTCCAATAAATGCACAAATGCCTATAGCTTGAGAACCAAAAAAAGCACCCAAGCCTAAGAAAATGGCACAGGTTGCGCCTAAGGATGCGCCTGAGGACACACCCAAAATATAGGGATCAGCTAAAGGATTTTTTACTACAGCCTGCATAATAATGCCGGATAAGGTCAAGCCCATGCCCACGCAGGCAGCAAGAATAATGCGCGGCATACGCAGCAGCCAGACAACATCAACTAAATCACTGCTTACATCTGCTGATGCTATAATTCCTGCTTTAGTCAATAAGATTTCTATGATTTCTGTCCAATCCAGAGAAATGAATCCTAATTTCAAGCCGAGGATAATCATGCCTAGCATAGCCAGACTCAGCAGCAGGAACAGATATTTTACTTTTATGTTTTTGATTTGTGCAGTTATTGCAAAATTCATCATCTATACCCATAAATAATCAAACAGATGGGGAATATCCCCATCTGTTATGATTCAAATCCTTAATTAAAGTTCAAAGTTTGCAGAGAATACTACGGTACGCGGAGCACCCAGGCATAAGCTGCTGCTACCAGAACGAGCACTCCAATAATCCTTGCCTGCTACATTGTAGCACATCAGGTCAAAGGTTACTGGTGTATTATTCAGTTTGGTCTTGTAGGAAGCACCCAAATCATACTTAGCATAGGAAGGAACATCCAATACACCATTATTGATTGAAGTGGAACTAAGGTAGGTCATTCTGCCAATAAAGGACAGCTCCTCAGTCGGATGATAAATAGCACCTACAGTACCAGACCATTTAGAAGCACCATTGATTTTATTGCCTTTGTAATCTTTGGCATCCAGATACATAGCGCCACCAATCAAATCCCATTTTTTAGCCAATTGACCGGTAAATGCCCATTCAAAGCCTTTATTTTCCTGCTCGCCATCCTGTACAAGATATTTAAGGCTACCAACTTTTTTATCAATATTGTTAGCTTGAGTAATCTTGAAGGCAGTAAAGGTATTCAGAAAATCACCTGTTTTTACTTTTACGCCAATCTCATTTTGTTTGGTCTTCGCAGGATCAAGCATTTGTCCTTCATTTGCATAGCCTTTACCAAGAGATACCATAGAACCAGTGCCAAAGCTTTCAGTATGGTCAGCATAAACGGTTACAGCATCAGATACCTTGTAGCTTGCTGCAAAGGTTGGGCAGATAGCATCAGAATCTTGATGAGAATTATCTTTCATAACTTTTTTAACCTTATGACCGTGCAAACCTAAGGTTACCACAAGCTTGTCATCAAGAGCTTTCAATGTATCTACTACATGCCAGCCAGTCATTTGAGCATCTTGGTTATGCGCAGGATCATAGGAAGGTCTAGGTAAAGACGGCCAATGATTAGCTTGATACAGATTACCAGTTCCTGTCCATCCTCCAAGCCCGCCATTCCATGCAGCATTGTTGCTCAAAGCGTATGTATACCAGGTTTTATCTACACCGACTAAATATTCATTTTCTACAGTGCCTAAGTTGAAACTACCCTTCAAACCAGTTCCCACAATTTTTTTAGTAAGATTCAGCGGATAGTTGGTCATATTAATGCTAAAATCACCATTATTGTTAGTGATTTTAGGATTGCCATCTACATAGCCATACCAATCCTCACGATGATAACCAGCATTAAAATATACATTTAAATTATCCGTCAATTTTTGCTCATGATTCAATGCAGCAATCCAGTTATCATATTCGTTATAGGACCAGTCTGGTTTATAAATCTTGCCTGCATCAGGTACATCTGGTAAAGATGTTACAGCTGTGTCAAAGCTAAATGCACCAGGACCGCCCTTATGGTCTGTATGATCGTAAACAATTAACAAATTACTCTTAGATTTATCGGTCTTCTGATCTAAGTTAATAGAAAATGCCTGCTGTTCAAGATTCTCTCCATCGATAGCAGTGTCACCATTAATATTACTTGCAGTAATGCGAATACCATAGCGGTCGTTTTCACCAAAACGACGGCCTACGTCGATAGCCTCCTGCATAGAGGAACCACCACGGTAAGCAACCTTCAGATTAGCATTGCCCTCAGCAGAAGCAGCCTTAGATTGAATGTTAACAGTACCGGCAGCAGCTTCAGACAGCGGTGTTGCATTCAAGCCCAAGCTAGGGCCAGAAATAATGCTAACGCTATCAGCCCAGTAATAAGGAATATTTTCCTGACACAACAAGCCAGGAATACCATTTACATAATAGCTATGGCCCGATTGATAAATACCACGAATGGAAATATCAGTATAGGTACCACCACGATCAGCTCTTACGGAAGGATCAAGAGAAAGTGCATCACTAATACCACCGTTAGGAGTAGCAAATTTTTCAATAGTTTTATTGCTGATTTCGCTAACAGTCATCGGTGCAGACATAATGTCCTGCTTACCGGTCATGCCAATGGTTACAACCTCTTTAGCCATCCCCCCCGGAAGAACATCTGCACTTCCTTCAACAACAACCTCATCCAAATTACCATGCATAGTTTGCTCTGCTGCACTAGCAGATACCACAAAGCCTACACTAGCAATTGCACACAGCACTGACATAGCCAATGCTTTTTTGTTTTTCAACATACTCATACACCTCATTAAAAAATTTATTTTTCAACCCTCACCGCCGAGCTGTCCGAGTTTCGCGTGCGGCTCCGGCTAAAAGCTAATG
>JAIHZV010000363.1 GCA_022718015.1 Phascolarctobacterium sp.
GCGTTGCGATAGAGCGTGAACAGCGTTTCCTTCTTCGTATTCACAATATTGGTAATCGCAAATACTATTTCCTGCACGCCCATGTCCTTGAGCTCATCGAGCGCTTCCTCGCCCTCCGCCAATACAGGCAGGCCCATGACCTCGCGTCCTTCCTTGTTCTTGTCCTGGTCGATGAAGCATACAGGAACATAGGCAGCGCTGTCGTTGCTTAGCAGCTCATCTGCCAGCACCGCGCCCAAGCGTCCGGCACCGAGAATCGCCACGCGGATGCGCTTGTTCTCATTGCGGCGCTCCTTGATAACCGTCTCGCCTGCGAACAGCACGAGCAGCCAGCGCAGCACCTCGCCCTTCTTGTTCTTGCGCACGCCGAAGCGGTAGCAATAGCGGTACATAAGGCGAATGCCCACAGCTCCAAGCAGGTTCAGCAGGATAATCAGCAGCCAGTTCTGGCTTTCCAGATTGTGCAGACCACAGACATATTTCAGAGGGAAATAGAAGAGCAATGCCGTGATATCCGTTGCGAACAAGCGCATATAAACGTGCACGCCGCCGTAGCGAATAATCATGCTATATACCTTGCCCACTACTCGGCAAAACAGCAGGCAAAGCAGCGTCGCCGCAATAGTTATCAGCAGCTCTGACAGTGTTTTTATCCTCGTGCCATATGTGCTGAGCATGAACGCTACGGCGCATAGGTATACGATGCTATCGTAAAACATAAGCTGCCAGCGTATTTTCAGTTTCTTTTCCATCAAATCTACACTCATCAAAGCACCTTTTCCCTAATCTTTCCTATACTTCCTCAAAGCAAAGCCTCATTCCAGCCTCGCGGCTCTGCCCTCATTACTTCCTCAAAACAGCAGCCTTCATCTCTACCTAAGTCTCAAAATTTACTCTTTCTTATGCTTCTCGCCATCATGGCCATAGTAATAGTAGTACCCATAGCCATAGCCGTGATGCTCACTGCGCACCTTGTTCAGCACTACGCCGAGGATATTCGCACCAGCGTTGAC
>JAIHZV010000364.1 GCA_022718015.1 Phascolarctobacterium sp.
GATTTACTATAGCAGGCGCTGTCATGCCATCCTCCAGCTTCACGCCGATACGCAGCAGATCCAGCTTCTCCTGCGGCACAATGCCGGGAACCTTGACGAGATATGTCTTGTTAACCTCGTGGCTCGGATGCATCAAAGCCTGCGCCAGCGCACCATCGTTCGTCAGAAGCAGCAGGCCCTCAGTATTGAAGTCCAGGCGGCCTACGGGGAACACACGCTCCGGCAGATCCTTGACAAAATCAGCAATGCTGCGGCGGTTCTGCGGATCGGACATCGTAGTCACCACTCCACGCGGCTTGTAGAACAGGTAATAAGCCTTAGCCTCCTGCGCCACCGGCTTGCCGTCAACGCTGATGCGCACTTTTGCAGCATCAAACTTGCTGCCCAGCTCGGTAACAACCTTGCCGTTGACACGAACGCGGCCTGCGGTAATTATTTTTTCTGCTTCGCGGCGGGAGGCAACACCTGCAGCCGCTAAAATTTTTTGTAAACGTTCTTCCATCTTCTAATCAACTATTCCTTTATCGTATTATCGTCCTGCACCAGCTCCTCGGCCTGCGCCTCAGCAGCTGCTGCATCCTCCTCTGTCGGCTCAACCAGCGGCAGCTCCTTGAGAGAATTCAGCCCGAAAACTGTCAAAAACTTATCTGTTGTGGCATATAAAATCGGATTACCCACAGCCTTTTTGCGTCCTGCCTCTACTACCAGGCCCAAATCAAGCAGGGTGTTCAGCACGCCGTCAACCTTTACGCCGCGAATCGACTCCATCTCTGCACGGGTTACAGGCTGCTTGAAGGCCACAATCGCCAAGGTTTCCATCGCTGCATTCGTCAGCTTGATTTCTTTTTTCTCGGTCAGGGCAAGCAGCATATTATAAAACAACGGCTTCGTCACCAGCTGCCAGCCGCCGGCAGTCTCACGCAGCAGCAGTCCGCGCGTCTCTGCCTCATAGCACTGCTGCAGGCTTGTCAAAAGCTCCCACACCTGCGGCTTTTCCAGCTGCATAACC
>JAIHZV010000365.1 GCA_022718015.1 Phascolarctobacterium sp.
TACAGTACCAACGATCATCAGACCAAACATCAGGCTGTTTTCGCTGGTGCCGCACATTTTAACTACGGTGTTACCAATTTCTTGAGCCAAGCCGGTGTAGAACATGGAAGCACCTACTACGAACATACCTGCAAACAATACAACGGTGGAGTTGGACAGACCGCTGAATACTTGCTTAGCAGGGATCAGGCCTAACAGGCCGCATGCCACAGAGGCACCAATAGCAGTAACTGCGAGAGGAATAAGTTCAGTTACAAAGAATAATGCAACTACTGCCAAAAGAATGAGACATTTGATAGCTGGGGACATTGTTTTCCTCCTAATAATAAAATATTTTTTGTACATCGCTAGATGTAATACTTGTCAAAAATTAAGGAAACGTGCAAGCAGTTATATGTAATAACAGGAAAATTCTATAACCATGCATGAGTGAGAGAGCACATTATCAAATTACCTGATAACGATATTTCATAACAATGATAATAGGCAGCGCATTGAGTCACTTACTTTAATTACTTAATGGCTGTTTTTCACTTACTTTATTTACTTAATTGACGACAGTGTTAAGTTTAACACACTTCTCCAAAAAAAGCAAGTGTTTTAGTCACATTTTTTATGCTAGTTTACAGTGCTTTGATATATTTACTTTTGTATATTTATACAAGCATTTATGTATAAGCTTCACAAATTCTTTCAAGCTCACGCATTTATGCGCTTTGATTCCATTTTCCGTCATTTTCAAGCTTCCAGACATAACAAAAACCCCTGTCACTTACGTGACAGGGGTTGATTGCTGTTTAGCTGACTAACCTAACAAATTATTTGCCAGGGAAGAACGGCCATACCATCGGGATAACGATCAGGGATACTACGAAAGCTACCAGAACTAAGCCAGTACCAGCTTTAACATAGTCCATGAATTTGTATCCGCCAGGGCCAAGTACCAGAGTGTTCGGAGGAGTACCTACCGGAGTTGCGAATGCGCAGGATGCTGCAACAGCGATAGCC
>JAIHZV010000076.1 GCA_022718015.1 Phascolarctobacterium sp.
CCAATAATCGCTACATCGTACATAAAAATTCTCCTCTCAAATCTTCCCTAAGGAATAAGCATGTTGTCGCAAGAAAAAACCGCAGCTCAGGCATCAACTGCGGTTATATTCGGATATGCATTAGTCATTCAGCTGTTTCTTGATATAGCTGGGAACAACGCCCTTGTTCTCAATGCTGCGGAAGCCCTTATAGCCCTGCTCACGCATATAGTCAGTCACCATATACGTTGCTTCCTCTACGAGCACCAGCGCATGCGTAGCGTTTTTCTCCAGAAACGGCAAAATCTTTTCGATGTTTTCACGCTCATCAACAATCTCGACAATAATCGGATAGTTGGCGTTGCCGCTGATCAAAGTGTTGACTGCACGCCCCACGCCACGCAGATTAGCTGCATAGCCTTCAATGCCGCGGCTTACAGTGCCTCCGGCCAAGCCAAGTCTGCGCGCTTCACGCAAAATCGCTTTATACAGCGGAACATCCTCAAATAATACATCTTCACCAGTATATACCTTTAAGAAGGTAGTTTTCTTAAATTCCAAAGCCATGAATAACACCTCCATGAATCTTCTTGCAGCTTATTATAACATATAATTCGCCAGCCGTGTAAGTAAATCCTGCGAGAGACTCTGGCAAATATGTAAATTGTAAGGAATGCAACATAATATGCGCAGCAAAAATTTTTCTCTTGTCATCTCCTGCAGAATATTTTATGATATAGAAGGGAAATCCCCAACAATCGCAATCACGAAAGAAGGTATATACATGTCTACATTAGCAACTAATCTTATCGGCACTGCCACCACCACCGTAACCGCAGCCAACATTGCTGCGACCATGAAAAGCGGCTCGCTCGCAGTTTTCGCTACGCCTGCAATGTGCGCTCTCATGGAAGAGGCTGCCTGCGCAGCTGTCAACGCGCACATGGACGAGGGCGCTGGCACCGTCGGCATCAGCCTGAGCATCACGCACGACCGCGCTACGGCAATGAATGACACCGTCACCGCCACCGCCAAGCTCATCGCCATTGACGGCCGCAAGCTCACCTTCGAGGTCAGCGCGGCAGACAGCAAGGGCACCATCGGCAAGGGCACGCACGAGCGCTTCATCATCGACAACGAAAAATTCATGGCCAAAGTAAATAAATAAGACGAAAGGCTTGGAGATTAGGCACACGACCTTTTCTCCAAGCCTTTTTTATATCCGTTATTTTACTTCTGCCAGCAGGCTCTTGATATCAATTTTATTTTTCTGCATACCCATGAGCAGCAGGAAGTCCTGCGTTGCCTCAAGGTCCTTGATATCCTTTTCGGTAATCTTCGTGCTGAAATCATACCACGGAGCCATAATCTTTACCTCTTCCAGCGTCAGGCCGGTTTCCTTCGCCGTAAAGCCAAAGGCCTTCTCCTGCTCCTTATTCATGAAGTCAATGTTCTGCTGATGAATAGCAAGATATTTCTTCACAACCTCAGGATGGTCCTTCAGCAGCTTGCCGCTGACACCGATAACAATCGTTGCATCAACAAGACCTTCACCGTTGCACAGCACGCGGGCGCCAGCCTTTTGCGCACGCAGAACGTCCGCACCGGCAACCAGTGCTGCGTCTGCTTCACCGCTCATCAGCGCGTTCACGCTTGCCGGAATGCCCAAGGAAACAAAGTTTACAGCGTCAGGCTTCAAGCCCTCTTTATTCAGTGCAGCCACCAGAATCTGGTGCAGAATCGTGCCCTTCGGACCGGCAACCTTCTTGCCCTTCAGGTCAGCCGCAGTTTTAATCGCCGGATCCTTCACCATAATGTTGAAGGCCTTCGGCGCACGGCTATAAATGCCCACAACCTTCACATCGACGCCATTAGACGCTGCCAGAATCGCACTCGTGCCACCTAAAGCACTGCACACATCCAAGCTTCCGGAAGCAAGCGCTTCGGTCTGCTTAGCGCCGGAGTTGATTTCCGGGAAGGTCACGGTAATCTTATCCTTGCCAAACTCCTTCACCAGAGTCTGGTTATTTTTGTCGACAATACTCGGGATGTTCAAAGGCGACTTAACATACGTAACCTTTATATCCTTCACTGGCGGCGCTGCCGCCTCCTTTTTTTCACCTGCGCAGCCAGTGAGCAGAGTGAATGCTGTTAAAACACTTAAGCCTAAGGCAATGAGTTTTTTGTTCATATCTTATGAACTCCTTTCGTACCTGCAGCCGCAGCTGTTTCTTACAGTTGTAATTACAGTGCTTGCAATATTTTTTGCCGCAGCAATTGAAAATCGCTGTCTGCTGCCTGCCGCGGTTTGGGCAGCAAAACAGGCACATCATTTTTGACAGTGCCACTATCCATTATAAGGATTCTGTCTGCTAAAAGCAAGGCTTCCTCCACATCATGCGTAACAAAAATTATTGTTTTGCGCTGCTTTTTATATAAATCCAGCAGTGTCTGCTGCAAGCCCTGACGCGTAAAATAATCCAGCGCACTAAAGGGCTCGTCCATCAAAATTACATCAGGATTATAAAAAAGCGTACGTCCCAGCGCAGTACGCTGTGCCATACCGCCGCTCAGCTCGTGCGGATATAAATTTTCGCAGCCCTCCAGACCAAGCTGCTGCAAAAGCTGCGGCAGCACCTTCGGCTCCAGCGCTTTGTCTGCACGCGCCGCCAAGGTGATATTCTCCGCCACCGTCAGCCACGGCATCAGCCTTGCCTCCTGAAAAACAGGCGCCAGCCGCAAGCCGTCCGCAAGCTGCACGCAGCCGCTGTCCGTCTGCTCCAAGCCGCCCAGCACACGCAGCAGCGTCGTCTTGCCGCAGCCGCTGCGTCCGACGATGCAGGTGAAGCTGTGCTGAGCAAAGCTCAGGCTCGTAGGCAGCAGTGCCTGCTTTTCGCCATAGCTTTTGCTAATATTTTCTGCTGTAAGTGCAGCCTCCACGCTCTTAGCCTCCTTCATTATCTTCTCCGCCACGGGAATAATCTGTCCAGCACAAGCAGGAAAAGATAATCTATCACCGTGCCCACAATGCCAATCGCCAGCATACCGACCAAAACGATATCCGGCCGCGACATCTCCTCTGCATCAAGAATAAGATAGCCGATGCCTGCCGATGCTGCAATCAGCTCCGCGCCTATCAGCGCACGCCAGCTATAGCCTAAGGCGAGCTGCATGCCGACAGCAATCGCCTCCAGCGCCGCCGGCAAGCGAATATAACGGATACACTGCCACTTGCTGAAATGCAGCGCTGTGCCCACCTCCAGCAGCTTCTTATCCACATTATGCACACCGCTGTAGGTGTTTAAAAACATCGGGAAGAACGACGCCAGCACAATAATTGTCAGCTTAGACGCCTCGCCTATGCCTGCCCAAAGAATAATCAGCGGCACAGCAGCCAGCGGCGGCACGTGACGCAAAAACTCCAGCAGCAGCCAGCAATATTCGTCAAAGCGGCGGCTCTGGCCACAGACAATTCCTAACGGCAGCGCCAAAGCGCACGACAGCGTGAAACCAAGAAAGACACGCCTGAGGCTGACCGCCAGATGTGTAAGCAGCACGCCGCTCGTCAGCAACTCGACAGCCTCACGCGCCACCTGCGCCGGCGGCGGCAGCAGATACGGACTAAAAAGCTGCCTGCTGCACGCTATCTGCCACAGGCACAGCAGGCAGAGCGGCAGCAGCAGCCCTCGCAAAATTTTCTTCAGCATATACGCCTCGTCACCTTATCGTCACCGTCAAGGCTTCATTTTTCTCCGCAGCATCCTGCAAAACCTGCAGAAGCTGCTCGCCATACCAGCCCAAATGAGCCTCATCTGCGATTGCCTTAGGTACAACAAGCTCGGTCGCCGCATCAAGCTCCGTCAGGCAGTCATATAAGGCATCTAGATTTGCGCCATAATAAACCGGCAAAGCCAGCACGCTGCGCAGATAATTATGCAGCGCAGGCACGCTCTGCATATGCGCCAAGTCCAAAGTTATTTTTTTCATGCTCTTCCCTTACCTTCCATACATCTGCGTAAAATTGTTGTAATGGTCGCCTGTATAATAAATCAAGCCGTCATTCGAGAACACAATACGTTTCGAATTTCTGTTTCCCTTGACATAATCAATATCGCATTCCTTCCAGCTGCGTCCATTTTTATCCGGCAGCTTCTTTTCGTAGTTGCCGTAGCGGTCGCCGCCGATAGACTTGCCCGGAGCAACCTTATCCAAGGTGCCCTTAGTCTGCCAGCCCAGCTTCTTGGCCTCTTTTTTTGTGATATAGTTATGCGGCAGATGCTTGTACTCGTTTATATAGGCAGCGACATGCTCCTTATCGGTATAAGCTGCGCTCTCGCTGATTTTCAGCTTCTTGTCATTGCCGCGGGTATCAATATTTTGCTTGCTCGGCGCCTTCGCACTCGTCGTCACCTGCGTGCCCTGTGCAGAATTATCCTTCGCAGGTGCCTTATCGCTGCCGCAGCCTGCCACTACACTGACGCTGATAAGCAGCGCCAGAAAAAATGCTAAAATTTTTCGCATAGAGATGCTCCTTTCATTTTCTTCCCATTATATCACATACAAAAAACTGGCGCACATTCCGCATACGCCAAAAACAACGAAAAAATTCACAGCTACTTTCTTGAAAAAATTCACGCTTCGTGTTATATTATAAACAGAAAGACAACCGCCCACAAGGTGGGTTGCCGCTCTAGATTTGGTTCGAAAAGCCGCCTCTTAGCTTGCAAATTACAGAGGCGGTTTTTCTATGTCCGCAACGGTTACTTTCTGTTCTGAAAAATGAACGTCAGCAATGCCACGATAAAAATTCCAAAGGACATTAAGTCCTGAAAGCTGAAATATACCATAGACATCACCTCCATTCCGAAGAATTTTGGCAATGCCACCCTGCAACACGGTCGTCTAAAAAATATTTTATCATAAGAAAGCAAAACATACAACGAACAAGCTGTGAAGTTTGCCGTTGTATGTTTTTTATTTTCTATATCTCGTTTATCTTACGTCCCTGCCATGCGTATAAACAGGCAGCAGCTTCGGCGACAGCTCTCCCTGCACGCCAGCCGCCTTTTCCTCTTCAGCATAACGGCGTACATGCTCCAGGCTCAGCTTGCCCAAGCGTACGCTCTTCGCTGCTGCGGCAGCCTTTGTTCCGGCAATACGGCCAAAGACGATGATGTCCAGCAGGCTGTTGCCCATCAGACGGTTCGTGCCATGAATGCCGCCTACAGCCTCGCCAGCAACGAACAGGCCCGGCAGCTTGGTCTCTGCATCCTTGTCGATGAGGATGCCGCCGTTTTGGTAGTGCAGCGTCGGATAAATCAAAATCGGCTCCTTACGCAAATCAATACCAAACTTCGCATACATGCGCAGCATACCCGGAATGCTCTTCGCAATCGTGCCCTCGCCATGCAGCATTTCAATCAGCGGCGTATCCAGCCACAGCGCCACGCCGTCGAGTGCCTTCACGCCCTTGCCCCGAGCCGTACACTCGCGAATGATAGACGCAGCCGCCACATCACGCGTTTCCAGCGGATGCATAAAAATCTCGCCCTCGCTGTTAACGAGCTGCGCACCAATAGAGCGCACCTTCTCGGTAACCAGCGCACCGTAAATCTGCGCCGGATAAGCAACACCGGTCGGATGATATTGGATAGCGTCAGCATAAATCAGCGGTGCTCCGGCACGATATGCCATAACAAGACCGTCCGCAGTTGCGCCATAATGGTTAGAGGTCGGGAAGCCCTGATAATGCAGACGGCCAGCGCCGCCCGTAGCCATGATTACGCATTTTGCACGCACAACCTTGTACTCCTGCGCGTCAAAATCCCACAGCACTGCACCAGCAGTTTTGCCCTCTTCATCCAGCAGCAGCTCAACTGCAGGCGCAAACTCCAGCACAGGAATGCCGCGGTTCTGCACCTCGTCGCGCAGCACGCGCATAATCTCTGCACCGGTATAATCGGCGCAGGCATGCATACGCTTACGGCTCGTGCCACCGCCATGCGTCGTCACCATCGTGCCGTCCTGCTCCTTGTCGAACATAACGCCCAGCTTGCTCAGCCAATCAATCGCCAGCGGTCCGTTGCTTACCAGCTCTTCCAAAAGCTCCGGGATATTTTT
>JAIHZV010000366.1 GCA_022718015.1 Phascolarctobacterium sp.
CGGACAGCGTAACGCTGCAGGCAAAGACAGGCCGCGACAGCGATTATACGACGGAAGCAATCAACCATGCAGTGAGCGTCTCAGCAGGCGTGGACGTAACGGTTAACAGGGCGCTGACGGAAAACGCGATGCAGAGCAATGTTTACCTTGGCGATATCAGCGCAGGCTCCAGGCTGGCAGCTTTAAGCGTGCAGGCGCTGAACAACAACAGCAGCAATGCTTACGTCTATTCCTTTGGCCTGGGCGTTATAGCAGGCAGCGGCAACAACTTTGCGAAGGCGGAGGAAAACAGCACCGTCGCCATTTCCCTCGATGGCGGCAAGGGGCTGTCTCTGCAGCAGCTGGACGTGCTGGCAGAAAATGCGCAGAACGTGACGGCGAAGGCTGATGGCAGCGCAAGTGCCCTGCTGGAGATTTCGCCCTATACAGCGAAGGTTACGCATGACGCTAAGGCGCAGACGAGCGTAACGCTCAAGGGCGAGCTGACAGCGGCGGACGGCATGAGCGTACAAGCGCTGCGCAAGGAGAATACCAACCTCAAGGCGGATGCGCTGACGAACTCTTTAGCCGGCGGCGGCGATGCTTCTGCGGATAATACAAGCAGCAGCACAACCCTTGTCGAAGCCTCTGCGGCCAAGCTGACCAGCGGCAGCGATATGCTGCTCAAGGCAGATAATAATATCAAGCTGAACAGAGCAGAGGGCTATAACGAGATGCTGTGGGGACAGGGCTATTCCGGCCTTGTCGGCGTCAATACTGCAGGCGTTGACAACAGCATTACGGCAGCGACGGCCGTAAGACTGCAGGACAGCAGCCTGCAAAGCAAAAAAGGTCACGTGCAGCTGGCCAGCCAAAGCGCGGATGACCTGCTTGTTAATGCCTATGTCTACTCCTTAGGCATGGTTGATGCCACAGAAACGCGCGTCACTAATAACATTACTAATGACAACCGTATAGAGCTGACGAACTCGAACATCAAGACAAGCACAGCCTATAAGGA
>JAIHZV010000077.1 GCA_022718015.1 Phascolarctobacterium sp.
GTTTTAAATTATATTTCGCAAAATTCTTTAAAATATAATTGTCATCTTTCTCCTTTAGCCTATCCGAAGAATATAGAAAGCTGATGTTCGTATCGTTAGAAAAGAATTTAAATAAATTAGGACGTAAAATCTTTGTTTTATCAGAATTATACTGTGTCCTTCGCCCTCCATTAGGATTTCTTTTTATATTAAAACAAAACACTTTATCAGGATCTTCTGAATCACTTTTACTCAACGAAATAACCATCAATCTCTTTTCTATTTCAGAATATTCTTTCGGTATTTGCAACGGAATATTATTTCCAAGGTATTGTGTGAATTGTTTAAGTATATCACCCAAGTTTTCTCCATACTCAATATTAAAAAAAGCCCTTAATGTTTTAGTATCTATTATTAGACACTTGCTATTAGCTTCTACCACTAAACTTTTAGATGGTTTATTAATATCAATAAACTGTAACTTTACTAATGCATATCTATCTTTCTTCTTTTCTTTTTCTGTAAATCTATTTACTAACACAGCATATTCAATTCTTTTATAGCTAAACAAAAAACTACAAATTATCCAATCATTTTTCTCCATCTCTGCTTTTAATAATCGTAAATTTTCTAAAGCCATTTTTATATCTCCTTCCATATTTTATTAAGAATACTTCTAGCAACTTCGCATTGCCATTTAAAGCCTCATTTTTTGATGCTTTAAATTTAGCAATGCTACAGTAAATTCAACATAATTATACCTAAATCTCATCCTATACATTCTCCAATATACTCATCAATATCCTGCACGATACAAACATCTCCCAAAACATGTAATGCCTCAAAACATCTAATAATATAATCATTTACATTATATTTTTCAAATTATCGCTCATCACTTCAAACTTTCTGAATACTATTATCTCAATAAACCTCCCCTTTACCAATATCTAACTCAACATCACACATAAGTGCTTCTTCAATATATATCTTAACCCTTAAAGATTCTGCACCTTCTACGACTGGTAATTTTATATTTTGGTAATTTACATTTAAATAATCTATGCTCCTCTGTAAATAAGCTTTTTTCAAAGAAGTACTTTTATCAAACCATTCAAAGCAAAGCTTTTCTCTAACAGCATCTAACTTTTCCCTTCTAGTTTTTTTCATTATTTTTAAAGCATACCTCTTTCTCTTATATACATTCGAGAAATTAATGTATAAGTGATTATTAATACAAATGCAATCATCAATATGTAATCCATTGCAATAAAACATATTCTCTTTTTTACTTACAAAAATCTTACCAATATATTTCTCATATGCTTCTTTATTCTTACGTTGCAATGCTTGAAGTAAATATTTTCTTTCTAAAGTATTTCTACATATAATATATGATAAACTTTCATCAATATTATATTTTCCAGCAGTTGTAATTTCGGCATGTCTATATTTTGTTATCGTTCTATCTTCAGTAAATCCATAGCTATAAATTTTATCAAAATCCAAAGCAGCAAGCTCTCCAACAGTTGACAAGCACTCGCAACCATTACCAGCTAAGCTCTGCTCAGAAAAACCAATACCATACCCATGCAATAATTTATCCAAATTGAAAACAAAGAAAATAGGCACCGGTACATTGGCATTAACATCATTTTCGTAACGTATATCTTTATGCTTAAAACCTTCGTTATAATACTGCGTCGGAGTCAACGGTCTGAAATAAAAACGTACACAATCTGTCACGTCACTTTTTGTGCAGTCAATAACCTGCCTACTAGCATTATCATTATGCATTAATTCTGCTTTCAAAGCCAGATTTCTGCTATACAACATTCCGGACGACAAAATTTCTACTGCATTGCTGATATCAGTATAATGAAAAGCATACCTACACCACTGCTTGGCCTTGCCACTAAGACTTTCATAATTCCTTTTAATAATGTCTTTGAAATCCATAGCTTATTCTCCCATAGCTGCGAAATTACGACCTGCTCCAGAATTTAATTGATAACCATCCAGCACATTTTCTCCCTTGAGAATTTTAACCTTGAAAAGGTATCCTAAACTGTTCAATAAAGCCAGCACCAATTTTTCTGACAGCTCATCTGGTAAAGAAATAACTTCTTCATTTCTGATTTTATCCCAAATTTTAAAAAACTCTTTTTCACAAATGACAACAATTTCTTCGCCATTTTTTGAAAGCTGAAGCTTGTCATCAAAATAAGTAGCACCATATTCTTCGCCTGTATATGTAAAAATGTACGGAGTTAAATTACTATTAAACTTTATATCATCAACAACACCGTAAAAGGACATATCCTTAGCTTGTTCACGCATCCATTTTAAGGTTTTTACGGGATTTTTATGTTCTTCTAAGCCGTCATTATATTCTCCAATATATATATATACATCTATCGGCAAAGGCTTTAAGTACATCTCCATCAACGGCTTTACTTCTTGCCAATTCAACCCTCCATTCCCACAGCCTAAACGTGGAAAAGCTATAGAATTTATGCTCATCTTCATATAATTTTCAACAAACTTCTTTAAGCCCTGCTCAATATATTCCAGCTTAGACGGATTGCGCCAGTTTTCTTTTGTTGGAAATAACAGAATCCAATGATCAATTTCACGCCAAAGCATTAACTTTCCCATGTGAAATGTATTATCATCGCAAGCCTCTCTATACGCTTTGTACATTTCCGGATATGCTTTTTTAAATGATAAAGCAATTCCCTTTCCCATAACTCCAACAGTATTAACAGTATTAACTATAACTTGTGCTGGCGAAGTAAATATATCACCCTCTAAATACTTAATCATGTCAGCCATCTCCATTCATACAATATGCCCAAGCCAAATTTTTATATTTCGAATATCAATATACCAAAAAAAGTACCAGCTTCACTTCCGCTCCACTGGTACGCCCTCTTTCTCTTCACCAAAACTGGCAAGAACGCTGCGTCCGTCAACGCAGACGTTCTCACCGCATATAAGTCTTCAGTGACTCTGCCACTGCACTCTCCATCTCGTCCATTTTTGCAAAGCGGCGGCGATGCTGCGCACGCTTCGACGGCTTCAGCTCCTCCATCGACTTGCGGTGCTCCGCCACCGGCATAACGAAGAAGCGCTTATCCTCGCACTGCTCGCCCTCGCACTCCAGCCAGAACGCGCCAAAGTCGGTCTTGAGCTTGCGGTCCATGCGGATATGATTCATCGCATAATAGCCATCGTTGCCCACAGCGTAAATCTTCTCTATGCCCAAAGCCTTCGCCAAACTGCGCAGGCCATAGAACACAAGGTTCTTCGTGCGATAGCCAAAGAACGCCTTGGTCAAGCCCTTAATCAGCTCATTGCCGTTCTGCGGTCCCTGCAGCGCACCGATATAGATAGCGTTCTTGCCATCCTTATCCTTAGCAAACCAGAACATAATCTGATACAAAGCCTGCTCATCATAGTTCATCATCAGCGACAGGCAGCCTTCCTTACGCTGGCCGGCATGAAACGCCAGATTAAGCGTCAGCGGCTTTTCCTGATACTCATCCTGCCACAGCTGCACAGCCTTGCGCTCGCCATAAAGCTCGTCCAGCATCTTATCCGTAAATAAAGCTTCCATAATCTCGACATGGTTCTTCACCAGCGCCATGCGCTCATCCCAGGTCGAGCCTTTATAGAAGAAGCTGCGCGTTGTCTGCTCTACGAACGACGGATTGCCCTTCAGCCAGGCTTGACGCTTCTCGTTCGCCTTAAAAAAGCTCAACAGATCATTTACGGCACTGCTATGCATTTTGCAGCGCGTGCGGAAAACAACATAGCGCTTCATTTCCTTCAAAATATGTGTCTGATACAGACTTTTACCTACATATGTTAAGATATCTTGTTCCATTGCCAACCTCATTACAGTATTATTGCTTATATTATAGCATATTTCAGGGGGATAAGCACTAGGCTTTTCTTGCAACAAAAAGAAAAGTACCCCGCAGCTCTACGGCAACGGGGTAGCTTATTAGGCAGATATTTTAATGCTTACGCATATGCTCTTCCAGATACTGGCCCACGATCTTCACTGCGCAGTAATTACCGCACATGGAGCAAGCCTCATCGTCGGATTTGTTCTTGCGCTGGCGGTACTCCTTAGCCTTTACGGGGTCGATAGCCAGGTCCAGCTGCGCCGGCCAGTCGAGCTTCTTGCGTGCCTTCGCCATCTTCAGATCCCATTCCCAGGCAGCCTTATTGCCGTTGGCAAGGTCTGCTGCATGAGCAGCGATACGCGTAGCGATAACGCCCTCGCGCACGTCGTTGATATCAGGCAGGCCCAGATGCTCTGCCGGCGTTACGTAGCAGAGGAAGTTTGCGCCGCTCACTGCAGCCAGCGTGCCGCCGATAGCGCTCGTGATATGGTCATAGCCAGGAGCAACGTCGGTTACGAGAGGTCCGAGCACATAGAACGGTGCGCCATGGCAGAGGCGCTTTTGCAGCTGCATATTTGCTGCAATCTGATTATAAGGAACATGACCAGGGCCTTCCACCATAACCTGCACGCCCTTATCCCACGCACGCTGCGTGAGCTCGCCCAGGTTCAGCAGCTCCTGAATCTGCGCACGGTCAGTTGCGTCAGCGATGCAGCCAGGACGCAAGCCATCGCCCAGGCTGATGGTTACGTCATATTCAGCGCAGATGTCGAGAATTTCGTCATAGTACTCGTACAGCGGATTCTCCTTGTCGTTGTGCAGCATCCAGCCGGTGATAAAGCTGCCGCCACGGCTGACAACATCCATCTCGCGGCCTTCGTCAAGCAAAGCCTTGAGCACGTTTCTGTTGATGCCGCAGTGAATGGTCATGAAGTCTGCGCCATCCTGCGCCTGCATACGGATAACGTCGAAAATATCCTCCTTGGTCATCTCTACGACTGCGCCACGCTTTTTGATGGTTTCCACAGTAACCTGATACATAGGCACAGTGCCGACCATAACGGTGGACGCGCCGATGATAGCCTGACGCGATGCGCTGATATTGTCGCCGGTGGAAAGGTCCATAACGGAATCTGCGCCTGCTTCAATAGCTGCTACGAGCTTCTCCAGCTCCGGTGCCGGATCAGGATAGTTGCTAGACGTGCCGATGTTAGCGTTAACCTTTACGGTCAGGCCCGTGCCGACGCCACGCGGAATGATGTTCTTATGGTTGATGTTGCAGGGAATAGCGATGGTGCCATTGGCAACGCCCTCACGGATAAACTCCGGCGTTACGTGCTCCTGCTCTGCGACGATTTTCATAGCGTCAGTAATGATACCCTGACGCGCTAATTGCATTTGTGTTGCCATGATTTTTCCTCCTTACTTATCCACAAGCTGAAAATCCCCTGTGGATATGTGCATAACCCAGCCAAGCTGCTGCTGAACGCTTCCGCTGGTCTTACAATAAAAAAGCCGCCTCCTCGTAGAAAGCGGTTTGTCTGCGTGTTGCTCAAGCTTCGCTTTCCTACGCTGGTACTAACCAGATTCAGGTTCAAAGGGTCGGACAACGTCCTCTCAGCAGAATGCGCCCCTAGCGGTTTGGTATGCTTTTGTCTTATTTACTTTATCATGAATGAGTGGATTTGGCAAGCGCACAAAGAAAAACTTGAAAAATTTTTTCGTTGTGCTATATTATAAGTAAAGAAAGACAACCGCCTAAGTGGTTCGCACCAAGCCAATCGGCTACGCCTCTTGGGGTGCTATCACATGGAGCGCATTAGCCAATCAGCTGCGTCCTACGGACTTGCTTCTTGGATGCGCTCGCAACAAGGTTGGTTGCCTTTAGTAGTTTTTGTGGTCTGAAAGCCACCCCGCGACCGGCAAGTTTTGGGGTGGTTTTTCTTATCCTCTATGAACGCAAACGTCGGCGCTGCGACGTCTGGAACGGACGACGGGCTTATTAGAACGCCTGTGTTTCGCATAGTTTGCTAGAAACGGACCAATGTGGAATTTTTCGCTGGAGCGGTGACGCTGCGTTTAGCTAGTATTCCGAACGTACCTCCGCGACGTGAAAAATTCTGCGAATCTAGTCGCCGGAATCCAGCGGAGCAGCCGTA
>JAIHZV010000078.1 GCA_022718015.1 Phascolarctobacterium sp.
CAGCAGCCTGCTGCAAAATTTTGAGCGCTCGCTTACTGAGCGCACGGTTGGCTATGAGGAATGTCTGGAGCCATCGTCGTCCTATAACAGCTTTGGTACTTGGTTTGAGCATGTGACGAAGGCAGCGCTGGAGGAGGTGCAGCAGAGCGCGGCTTTGCAGCGCAACCTGCTGATTAAAGAGGCTATTCAGAAGGCCGTGGATATTTGTCTGGAGAGCACGGGCCTGCGTGATTTATATTATAATTTTAAGCTGAAATGCTTCGTGGTGAGCCATCCGCTGACGGGCGAGATGATAGTGGACGATTTAAGCGACGGCTTCCGCAGTATTATCAGTATGGTGGCCGACCTTGCCTACCGCATGGTGCGCCTGAATCCGCAGCTTGGGGAGCGGGCGGTGATGGAGACGCCGGGACTGGTGCTGATTGACGAGATTGATATGCACTTGCATCCCTTGTGGCAGCAGACGGTGCTGCTTGATTTGCAGAAGGCATTTCCGAAGGTGCAGTTTATTGTAACGACGCATAGTCCGCAGGTTTTGAGCAGCGTGCCGGCGACGAGCATCCGCGTGCTGAGCTGGGACAAGCAGTTCGAGGGCGTGCGCCGCGTAGATTTTTCGCTGGGTGCGGACAGCACGCGTATTTTGCAGGAGATTCAGCACGTTGACCCCAGACCGCAGTGTTTGCCTGTAGTGCAGGATTTGAAGCAATATCTGGAGCTGGTCAGCGAGGATAAATGGGATACAGAGGAGGCGCTGGCGCTGCGCAAGCGTCTTGATGATTGGGCGCGTGGACGTGAGCCTGCACTCGTCCGTGCGGATATGGATATCCGTATGCGCGAGTTCCGCAGGAGGCGCTCATGAAAAGGGTTTATAAAAGCAAGCTGGAGCCGGAGGCGTTGCGCAAGTACCGCCTGCGCTTTCCTGAGGAAACGTGGGAGCACTTCCGTCGTCGCTGCCGCTTTGGCTATAAGGAGGTCAAGCAGGAGATTCTGCACGACCAGCACGGCCTGTGTGCTTATTGCGAGATAAGCATCAAGCTGGCGCATGAGGAAGGCGAGGTCGATGATTTCCGCGTGGAGCATTTTTTTCCTAAGAATGCGACGCTGGAGCATGGGCATAATTATCATCTTGACTGGCGCAATCTCTTGGGCGTTTGTCACGGCGGCAGCCAGCCCTATGTGCCTGATGCGGAGTATCGCTATTCCTCGCAGAAGCGCGACCGCAGCTGTGATGTGCCGAAGGGCGGTAAGGAGATAACGCGGTATATTCTCAATCCGCTCAAAATTCCCGGCAAGGTGCGGATTTTTCGTTATGCTGAGCACAGCGGCCGGATGTATGTTGACGAGGACAGCTGCCCCAAGCATTTGCAGGCGCGGGCGAAAAGCACTATCCGTGAGCTGAATCTTAATGCGCCGCGGCTGATGCGTATGCGGCTGGAGGTTATTCACAAGCTGGAGGACGAAATCAGCTGGGCCGTGGGACAGGGCGAGGCACTGGAGGATATTCTGCCGGTGCTGGCGTCTAACTGGCTGGTGCCTGATTATCGGGGCGTGAGCCTGCCGTTCTTCTCGGTTATCCGCTGGTATCTGGGCGAGGCAGCGGAGCAGGTTATCCGTCAGAGCGGCGACAAATTATAATATATTAAAAGAGAAATTTATCCTGCCGGAGCTTTTCAGGCAGGATTTTTTTTTGCGGTGACGAATAATATATATTGATTTGCTAACAATATATTTTTGATAAAGATTTCAAAATAAAGGAGAAGTAACAATGGAAGTAACAAACAAGGCTTTTAAGGCTTACGATGTACGCGGTGTGTATCCCACCGAGGTTAACGAAGAGATGGCTTATCGCATGGGCCGTATTTTTTCGGCAATGTTTGCAGCAGAGACTGTTGTTGTCGGTCATGATATCCGTCTGAGCGGTCGTGCGCTTGTTGATGCGTTGACCGAGGGCTTGCGTCATGGCGGCACAAAGGTTATAGATATCGGTCAATGCGGTACCGAGATGATTTATTTTGCCACGGCTCATCTGAAGGCTGATGGCGGCATTATGGTAACTGCCAGCCACAATCCGAAGGAATATAACGGCATGAAGCTGGTGCGCCGTGATGCGCGTCCAATTTCCAGTGATACCGGTCTGAAGGAGATTGGCGAGATGGTTGCTGCTTCCGGCGATTTCAAGCATCAGCTGGTCAGTGGCAAGACCTTGGGCGCACTGGAGCAGGTGGACATTATGCCTGCATATATCGAGCATCTTTTGACCTATGTTGATACGAGCGTGCTCAAGCCGATGAAAATCGTTGCTAATCCCGGCAATGGCGGTGCCGGCCCTGTGCTCAAGGAGCTGGCTAAGCATTTGCCGTTTGAATTTATTACGCTGAACGAAACTCCGGACGGCAACTTCCCCAACGGTGTACCGAATCCGCTGCTGATGCCGAACCGCGAGGCTACGGCGAAGGTTGTCCGCGAAAGCGGTGCTGATTTGGGCATCGCCTGGGACGGCGACTTTGACCGCTGCTTCCTGTTTGATGAGAAGGCAGATTTTATCGAAGGCTATTATATCGTTGGCCTGCTGGCAGAGGTCTTTCTGCATAAGGAGCCGGGCGCTAAGATTATGTTTGACCCGCGCCTGACCTGGAACACTGAGGCTATTTTGGAGCGCGACGGCGGTGTGCCTGTACGCTGCAAGAGCGGCCATGCCTTCATGAAGGAGTGCATGCGCAACAACAATGTTCTTTATGGCGGCGAGATGAGCGCACATCATTATTTCCGCGACTTCTCCTGCTGCGACAGCGGCATGATTCCCTGGCTGCTCGTGACGGAGCTGATGTGCCGCACAGGCAAGAAGCTGTCTGAGCTGGTGGGCGAGCGCGTGGATATGTATCCTTGCAGCGGTGAGATTAACCGCAAGGTTGCTGATTCCGCAGCCGTGCTGGCAGAGCTGGGCAAAAAATATGCTGACGGCGAACAGGACCATCTGGATGGCCTCAGCGTTGCTTACGACACCTGGCGCTTCAATGTGCGCGTGTCTAATACCGAGCCTGTTATGCGTCTGAATGTCGAAACAAAGGGCGATAAAGAGCTTTTGGCTGCAAAAACTGCTGAGCTGTTAGCAGTTATCGGCGGCGAAGAAGCTTAATTAAGCTATGAAGAAGGCATTCCTCTGCTTAAACGGGAATGCTTGTTGATTAAAGCAAAGGAGATAGAATTATGTTTAAACCTGTACGTAAAGCAGTTATTCCGGCAGCAGGCCTGGGCACTCGCTTCCTGCCTGCAACGAAAGCAACTCCGAAGGAGATGCTGCCGATTGTTGATAAACCGACCATCCAATATATCATTGAAGAGGCCTTGCATTCCGGCATCGAGGATATTTTGATTATCACCGGCCGCAGCAAGCGTGCGATTGAGGACCATTTTGACCGCAGCATTGAGCTGGAGCTGAACCTTGAGGAGCATGGCAAGCTCAAGGAGCTGGAGATGGTACGCAAAATTTCTGACGTGCGCATTCACTACATCCGCCAGAAGGAGCCGCGTGGACTTGGTCATGCTATTCTCTGCGCTAAGCAGTTCGTAGGCGAGGAGCCGTTTGCCGTGCTTTTGGGTGATGATGTTGTTGACAGCGAAAAGCCTGCTTTGCAGCAGCTGATTGATGTTTACGACAAGACTGGCGCTAGCGTACTCGGCGTGCAGGAGGTGCCGCAGGAGAAGGTTTCTGCTTATGGCATCGTTGCCAGCGAGCCGACTGGTGATGCACGCACCTTCACCGTACAGGATATGGTGGAAAAACCGGCAGTAGAGGAAGCACCGAGCCGTCTGGCTGTTTTAGGCCGCTATGTTATTACGCCGGAAATCTTCCCGATTCTCGAAGAAACAAAGCCGGGCCGCGGTGATGAAATCCAGCTGACCGATGCGCTGAAGGTTTTGGCGAAGGAGCAGACGATGTATGCCTATAACTTTGAGGGCCGCCGTTATGATGTGGGCGATAAGCAGGGCTTTTTGGAGGCTACTGTGGAGATGGCACTCAAGCGTCCTGACCTGCACGACAAATTCCTGCAATATCTGGAAGGCATTGTAGCTAAGGAGAGCAAATAAGCGATGAATATTCTTGTAACTGGTGGCGCGGGCTATATCGGCTCGCACGTGGTGGAGGAGCTGCAAAAGAGCGGCTTCACGCCGATAGTTTATGATAATTTTTCTACTGGTCATGAGGCGGCTGTGCCTGATGACGTGCAGCTCATCGAGGGAGATATTCATGATGTACGCTTTGCCAAGCACATTATGGAGCAGTTCAAAATCGATGCTGTAATTCATTTTGCAGCCAGCAGCTTAGTGGGCGAGTCGATGGAAAATCCGTCGAAGTATTATTTCAACAACGTAGAGGGCAGCCTGCATCTTTTGGAGGCTATGCGTGGCGCTGGTGTAGACCGTATCGTGTTCTCTTCTACCGCTGCGGTTTACGGCGAGCCGGAGCAGGTGCCTATCCTGGAGTCCAGCCGTCTGTGCCCGACGAACGTTTATGGCCGCACGAAGCTGGCGATTGAGGGCATGCTGGCAGATTATGACCATGCCTATGATATGCGCTATGTGGCTTTGCGTTATTTCAATGCCGCAGGTGCTTCTCCGACGCGCGATATTGGCGAGGATCATAGCCCTGAAAGCCATCTGATTCCGCTGATTTTAAAAACAGCGCAGGGGGTACGCAAGCAGGTGTCTATTTTCGGTACGGATTATCCGACAGCGGACGGAACCTGTGTGCGCGACTATATTCATGTCTGCGATTTGGCGAAGGCGCATGTGCTGGCGCTCAAGCACCTTTTGAGCGGCGGTGCAAGCCGTGTCTATAATCTGGGCAGCGAGAATGGCTTCAGCGTGCGTGAGATGATTGCCAGTGCGAAAAAGGTTACCGGTGTGGACTTCCCAGTTGTGGAGGAGGAGCGTCGCGCAGGTGACCCAGCAGTGCTTATTGCCTCTTCTGCCAAAATCCGCGAGGAGCTTGGCTGGGTGCCGGAGCATAGCACGGTAGACGAGGTTATCAGCACGGCGTGGAAATGGCATAAGGGCCATCCGCACGGCTATAATGGATGAAAATAAAAAATAGTTGATTCAAAGATAAAACTCCTAAAGTAGACGAGTAGAAGTCTGCTTTAGGAGTTTTTTGTATTGAAAAACTAAGAAAATGCAATTTACAAAAATTTCATAAAGTGTTTGGGTATAATTTTGCTCCTAAAAAGTCAGTAATATAGTAGAGTATATTTTTTAGGAGGACAAAAGATGACTAAAGTATATGGCTATGTGCGTGTATCGAGCGTTGACCAAAATGAAGATAGGCAGATGATGGCGTTAATTGCTGTTGGGGTAGCGGAAGACGCAATTTATGTTGATAAACAGAGCGGGAAAAATTTCGCACGCAAGCAGTATCAGTGTTTGCTGAAAAAGTTGGAAGCAGGTGACTTGCTTTATATAAAAAGCATTGACCGCTTGGGGCGTAATTATGAAGAAGTGCAGGAACAGTGGCGTTTGTTGACAAAAATGAAAGGTGTAGACATAGTTGTAATTGATATGCCGCTTTTGGATACTAGGAGAAGCAAGGATTTATTGGGAACGTTTATTGCGGATTTGGTTTTGCAGGTGCTTTCGTTTGTGGCGCAAAATGAAAGAGAGAATATTCGCCAGCGTCAGGCAGAAGGAATATTTGCAGCGAAAAAGCGTGGCGTGCGTTTTGGCAGACCGCAAAAAGTTTTACCAGAAAATTTTGGGGAAGCGCAGAAGCGTTGGCAAAATGGAGAAATTACTTGTCGCGAGGCAGCCAAGCTGTGCAATATGTCTTATGGAAGTTTTAGAAGAAAAGCAACGCAGGTGGAGAAGAGTCCGCCTGATGAAAATATGGATTGGCAAAAATAAGCAGATAATTGCGTAAAAAGTGCTCAAAAGGTGTACTTTTTGCGTAACTATCTGTTCTTTTATATAAAGAATAAATTAGGCCTAAAAGTACAAAAC
>JAIHZV010000079.1 GCA_022718015.1 Phascolarctobacterium sp.
TTTCAAGATATTCTTTTTCAGCTACCAAGGGCAGGAATCTGGTGAAATTTTGAAAGTAAAATAGAGCATCGCTGTTGCTGGCAACAGGCATGAAGGAAATTTTCTGGTTATCAATAACCTTGGTCAGAGCTGTAGGAACATCTCGGACAACGAAAATATCGCCGTAAAAATTTAGCAGATCTCTATAATAATTCGTCTCCTGAGAAGCATGTGCCCTGTCGGAAATAATTACGCAGGTGTGGTGCGCCAGCTCAGAAATTTCCAAGGAGGCTTTATCTTTGGGAAACATTGTCGTGGGAACGCAAGCGCATAAATCTGCTATTTCGATGATTTTTGATTGCAGATGCTTGTCGTTTGTTTTTCTGTCTTCGCTGATAACCATGTCGATTTCTTTATTTTTCAGCATCAGCATGAGCTGCTCGTGGTTGCCGTAGACGATTTCCAGATGATACATTTCGGTATGCTTGTTCATGTTATTAATAACGTTGAGCAGACGGCAGACGTTATAGCCGGTTTTGCAGCCGATGGTGTAGTGAGGAATCTGGCTTTTTTCAGCAAAATGCTGCATGTTCTGCAATAAATTTTGCACATCGCCTACTATGCGCTCGCAGGGCTTGAGGAAATTTTCTCCTGCCGGGGTGAGACTGAAATTGCAATTACCGCGGTTAATCAGCTTGACGCCGAGCTCTTTCTCTAGCTGTTGTATTTGCAATGAGAACGAAGGCTGCGATACATAACATTGCTTGGCAGCTTCGCTAAAGCTTTTACAGTAGACTGCTGCTAGAAAAAATTTCATTTGACGCAAAAGCATAGCAGTCCTCCTTGGAATGTATTTAGAATCTTAATATGAGTATAGAATATCTGTATTTGCAAATTATACTATAGTAGGCTATACTATAACAGTATTTGATGCTAATATGCCTAGCGAATCACTTGATGAATTGATTATATCATATATAAGGTATTTTTTCAATTCATGCAAAGAAAAGCTAGTACGGTTTGCGTAGGCAAGCTGTTTGTAGGATATATTGCATAAGGGAAACATGGACACCTTATGTGAGATATAAAAATTATATAGGAGTGAGTATAGTTATGAAGAAAAGACATGTAGCTTTAGCTGCTGCAATCTGTATGGCGTTGGCTAACGTAGGCTTTGTTAGCAGTGCTTTTGCAGCAGAACAAAATGATGATGCTGATTTACAGACTTTTAATCTTGCCGAGATTGTTGTACATGGTCAGCGTTATATTGCGGGCGAATTTGTTCGTGCCACATCTAATGTTGGTATTTTAGGTGAGCAGGACGCAATGAAAAGTCCTATAAGCGTAACCACTATTTCGGAAAAGGCTGTTGGTTCTTTCTTGTCCTCTACCGAGGGCTTAAGCAAAACGCTGAGCCTTGTTCCTTCGGTTGTTAAAACATATGATGCAGCAGTAGACTGTGTTTCTATCAGAGGCTTTGCTGATACTGGACGCGGCTTTGTCATCAATGGCATTCCGGGTATGCAGGCTATGACACGTCAATCCAGCAATTACATTGAATCTGTTGATGTTATTGAAGGTCCGGCAACCGGTATTAACGGTTCTGCTATGTATACCCGTTCCGGCGGTACCATCAGCATTAACAGCAAAAAGGCTTTAATGGATGAAGATACTCGTAAGATTGGCATTAAATATCATTCCAAGGGTGCGCATGAGGAATATATAGATTTTGGCACTCGCTTAGGCGAGGATAAACGCTATGGCGTGCGTATTAATGCCAGCAATACTAATGGCGAGCGTTCCATTGAAAACTGGAACCTGAAGCAGAAAAATATTTATATCAACCTGGATCAGGAAACGGAAAACAGCACTACAAACTTTATGTTTGGCTATACCGATACTGACAGTTCAGGCAGACCTTATGGTTTGTCTGTTAAAAGTTCTGGGAGTGATAAGTTTGTTGGCAATGCTTTACCGAGCGCTCCTGACGGAAAAATCAATACAAATCCAACATGGCGTCGTGATAAAAACACTAACCTTGTTATGACCTTGAACCATGAACAGAAAATCAATGACCACTTAAAGGCTTTCCTGAACGCTGGTCATTTTAAACAGGATTGGTATTATTATGTTGGCTTTAGCAAGACCTTATTGAATGAAGCCGGTGATTTTAAAGCAAGCTCTGACAACTACTCTCTGCTGGAAAAACGCGATTATGCTCAAATAGGCTTGAAGGGTGATTTTAAAACCGGAGATCTGAAGCACGAATGGGTAGCCGGTGTTGACAGAATGTGGCACTATTACGGTGGACCTGATATGCGTAATGACTATAAAGAAGAGTCTGGCTGGACCGGTAATATTTATCATCCCAATACCGGCAGCTTTGCTCCGCCGACCTTTGCGCAAGTTGATGCCTACTATGGAACACATGCACGCATCAGCGGCTGGTCTGTGATGGATTCTATCACTACCGGCAATGAGAAACTGAATATCCTAGTTGGCCTGAACGGTAAGTCCATCGCTAAGGATGCCTACAAAAAAGATGGCTCGCATAATGCAAAAACCGGCGATTATTATGCTGTGTCTCCGAGCTATGGCATTAATTATACCTTTGATCCGCGTGTAGCTGTTTATGCAAATCATACCGAAGAGTTTGTTGAAGGCGGTATAGTTGGCAATGGTTATGCAAACCAAGGAACTACTTTAGATCCTTATAAAACAAAGCAAAACGAAATCGGTGTGAAGTTTAAAACCGGTGATTTCTTCCATAAAATCAGTTATTTTGATATCAAGCAAGCTAATGCTGTAGATGTTTACAAAGGCGGGCTTAAATATAAGCTTGCTGATGGTGAACGTAGACACAAGGGTTTCGAATATACCGCAACCGGAACTTTAGCAGAAAAATGGAACCTGATTGGCGGCTTTATGCACTTGAATGCTAAACAAAAAACTACCAGTGCAGCGACCAATGGCAAGCGTCCGAACGGCGTGCCTGAATGGAGCGCAAACCTTGGCGTAGAATATAAGGCTTCCGATGATTTCTCTGTCTTGATGCGTGGTAACTATGTAGGTTCGTCCTTTGTCCTTGATGAAAAATATGGCGTTCCCAGCTACTTCACGCTGGATGCAGGTGTAAATTATAAAACTTCTCTTAACAGCACTCCTGTAACCTTAAGAGCAATGTGCTATAATGTTACTAATAAAAAGTATTGGGCACCTGACGGCAATACGCTGCACTCCGGTGGTCCGAGAACCTTTATGCTCTCCGCTGAATTTGATATCTAATTAAATTCGGTTTATATACTCAATATATCTCATACATCATACTCTCATCATTTTTAACCGGGTACGCTCATTAATTTTTAATGAGCGTACTTTGGTATCTTTTTGTACAGTAAGGAAATTTTATGATGTTTAGCTTTTTTAAAGAAATAAACGGCGTGTGTGTGTGCGTTGCGTTGGTGCTTGTCTTGATAGCAGCCATGTTTTTGGCACTTGCTGTTGGCACGGTGCAAATACCCTTAGAGCAGATTTATGCCGTAATCATCAGTCAGCTGCAAAGCGGTACTTCGCTTGACGGCGCGCTTCAAGGCTCTGTGCATGACATTATCTGGCAGCTGCGCCTGCCGAGAATCATTTTGGCTGCTGCCGTCGGCGCAGGCTTGGCGAGCAGCGGCGTCATTATGCAGGCCATCGTTAAAAACCCCTTAGCAGATCCGTATATCTTGGGCATTTCCTCCGGTGCTTCCTTGGGCGCGACGGCGGCAATTCTTTTAGGTATAGGCGCAGGACTGGGTGAAAATTTTATTGGCTTGGCAGCCTTTGCCGGTGCCTTTGCTATTTCTCTTCTGGTATTATTTATTTCGAACCTTGGCGGACGCAGTAACTCAGTAAAGCTTTTGCTGGCAGGTATGGCACTCAGTGCTGTGTGCAGTGCTTTTTCTAGCTTTATAGTTTACTTTGCCAACAACAAAGAGGGCATGCAGACCATTGCCTATTGGATGATGGGCAGCTTTTCCGGAGCGAAGTGGGATAATTTGATAGTTATTGTGCCGATAGTGGTCGTCGCTGTGCTTTTTTTCTGGAGCCAGAGCCGTATTCTAAACCTGATGCTTCTTGGTGACGAATCAGCGCTGACCTTGGGGACGGATTTACATGTCTACAGGCAATTTTATCTTTTAATCAGCTCGATTATTGTCGGCTTTGTTGTCTATGCTGCCGGTACTGTAGGCTTCGTCGGCTTGATAGTTCCGCATGTTATCAGAATGCTTGTAGGTACGGATCATAAAAGGCTTGTTCCTGTAACAGCTTTAGCCGGAGCAATTTTTTTAGTTGTGGCTGACACGCTTTGCCGTATCCTGATTCCCGGCGCAGAGCTGCCGATTGGTATTCTTGTAGCGATGATTGGTGCTCCCTGCTTTGTTTATCTGATGGTAAAACGCACCTATGGCTTTGGAGGTAACTGATTGTGGAAATATTAGCTGAAGCAGTCAAAATGTTTGTGGGGAACAAGGAGATTCTGAAGGGAATTGATTTTTCTTTGCATAACAAGGAGTTTCTTGGTATTATAGGGCCGAATGGCAGTGGCAAAAGCACCTTTTTGAAATGCGTTTATCGTGTGCAAAAGCCGACTAGCGGTGATATTTATTTTGATGGCAAGCATTTGGATGAGCTTTCTTATCGCGAATCTGCCTTAAAGCTGGCGGTTGTTGCCCAGCATAATTTCTACAGCTTTGATTTTTCGGTTCTGGATGTCGTGCTTATGGGGCGTTCGCCGCATAAAAAAATGCTGGAGCGTGATAATCTGGAGGACTTTAAAATTGCCAGAAGCGCTTTGGCCAGAGTAGGGATGGAAAGCTTTGAAAAGCGCATGTTCTCTACGCTGAGCGGCGGTGAGCAGCAGCGTGTTATTTTGGCAAGAGCGTTGGCGCAGCAGACAGAGTGTCTTGTTTTGGACGAGCCGACGAATCATCTGGATATTAAATATCAGCTGGAGATAATGGATATCGTCAAAAGCTTAAATGCTACCGTAGCGGCAGCAATCCATGATTTGAATATCGCTGCTATGTACTGCGACAGGCTGATAGCCATCAAGAACGGCTTGGTCGTCGGCATGGGAACTCCGAAAGAATTGTTGACAGAAGAGTTCATTTATGATATGTATAATGTACATAGTAAAGTGGCTTATGATGCGGAATCAGGACGCATGAACATTATCTATCTGCCAAAACACTGGAGGGACTGAAGTGAAAAAGATTGTTATATTACGCTGCCTGCGCTCAGAAGAAAATTGTACAGGTGCGGCCTGCTTGTGGGCGTTTAATGAGCGCTCTTGCCAATTTGCACGTTATGGCGATGAGGAAATCCAACTGGTGGCATATATGACCTGCAATGGCTGCCGTAAAATCACCTTGGGCGATAGCAGCGGCTTAGAGGAAAAGATTGAAAGAATTTTAAGCATCAAGCCGGATGTTGTGCATGTGGGCATTTGCTGCAAGACGCGTACTGATGATAACGAGTATTGTCAGGAGGCCTTGAGGCTGGTTGATATTTTCCGTAACCATGGCATAGAAATCGTTTGGGGAACACATTCCGATACTACAAGACACCCAAGGAAGTTTACTTATGAATAAACGCTTTACCTTGCTTTCTTTGGCTATAGTATTGGGAATTTGTGCCTTCATATATTTTACGCAGACGCAGGTGCTTACTGTTAGTCGTCCTGCTGTGCATGCTCAATCAGCCTATGGCGTAAGAGCTGTAAAAAATGTCAGAGTGCAGAATTATAATGCCTTGGGTGAGAATGTCTCTTATTATGACAAGGTGCCGCAAAGAGTCATTGCTGTCGGCGAACAGATTAATGAGACGCTGGTGGCCTTGGGCGTGGAGCAAAATGTTATCTGCCCTGTGCGTTATGGCAATCCCTTTTATACACCTGAGCCGCAGTATGCAGACGAGTATAACAAAATAAAATTTCAAGACAACGTTGTCTTG
>JAIHZV010000080.1 GCA_022718015.1 Phascolarctobacterium sp.
TTTTTTGAAAGAAGAAAAATCATCCAAATATATTTCAAAGATTTGATTTCTATTTTGTTGCATTATTGATTCTCTTGGAGTAATTCTTAGCTTTGTCATAGGTTACACTGGCAATAATATCATTGACACCTACAGTTTTAGCATATTGCAGTTGAACACCACGATTCTTTTCTTCATGCCAGCTGGTAGGTTCCTGTGCAGCGCCACCGGTTTTTTCCAACCATTCTTTAACCTTTTCCTGGTCACCATCCGGGAACGGAGCTAAGTTTTGGCTAATCCATTGGGAAAGCTGTTCGTTAGTTGCGCCATCAGGGAATGCAGCTTTATATGCATCAGCTGCTCCTCTACCGTTTACATACCATTGATATTTATCGCGGTGAGCATAGCGATGGTTCTGGTCGTATACACGGATAAAGCTTTCCATACCATTTTCTTTATTAAAGGTATACTGTACATCCCAGTCATTATTTTTGAATCTACTGAAGGAGCCATATACCTGACCATCTAATGCATAAAGGTTATGGTAACCTGGATTTTTAGCATCACCAGTTAAGGTGCCGCCAACTAATTTATTATTTGCATCTAACTGACCTACAGTTGCTTTGAAAATAATATCGTTCCAGTCTTTTTCATTCCAATACTTCATATTAGGTACAGCAATCGGATAGCCATCCTTGCCTTCCTTAAAGTTGTACCAAACCTTTAAGTTTTGCTTATCATTGAAGTCTTTATCTAAACGGAAGTTAACACCGTCTTCCTTCCATTTGGAACCGCCCAAGGAACCGTTAGTGCCGACAATACCATCTTTATAGCCGGTATCACCAGACATATCGCGGTTTGCAGAAACAAAGTAATGCCAAGAATTGTCATCACCAGCACTACCGGAATAACTGATAGCATATTTATGCTTGTGCCAAGAGCCAGTAGATAAATCAATGGAGCCAACGTTTTCGTTGCCACCCTTACGAGTAATAATATTAATTACACCGCCGGTTGCATCACTGCCATATACGGAAGCACCAGGCCCTTTAATAACCTCGATTTTATCAACGTTTTCCATATTAGTTACCTGGTCAAGGTTTACACCGGTAGATTTGGAACCGGATTTTGTACTACTGCCGATACGAGTGCTTGCTGCATTATCTACACGACGGCCATCAACCAAAATGATTACACGGGTATCACCATTAATGGAAACACCATTGTTATAGAACTGATAGCCATATTCGCCGCCACGATAGCCAGGATTTTGGAAGGTTACGCCAGGAATACGTTTGATAGCTTCAGTCAAATCAGTATAATGACGTTTTTCAATCTCCTCACGGGTAATAACCTTAACGTCACCACCGGTACGATAGTAGGACTGCTCAGTAATGGTATCGCCGAACTTATTTTTAATTGCGTCAGCCTCTACTACCATTGCATCCAGAGTATAATCGTTCAGGTTTTCGTCGAAGGCTGCGCTTGCGCTTGCGCACATACCCAGCACCATCATCATAGCAGCAGCTGCTGTATATCTTTTCTTCATGTTACTCATACACTTCTTTCTTAAATTGGTGCGAATGTCGACAGACACTCACATATTCATTCCGAGAGCAAAAATGCTCAACTCATCAAAAAAACATCAAAATCTTGCGCCATTAATATACGTAAACGTATAATCCTGCGCTGTTACCCAGTTATTCGTTGCTTCCGCGTCAATCTTGCCAAAATTAAAGTTCATCTTGCGCGAGCTTGATGCATTGATTTTGCACAACGGCAGCTTAACTGGTTTGCCTATGAACCGCTTTGTCGTGCCATCCTTATCCGTATAGGTCACACGCATTACAAAATCATTCAGCTTTGTAATCGTCAGGTCGCTGCGTTTATTAACAAACGTACCTGTAACGCACAGCTCACCGCTATTTACCCACACCTTCGACGTGGTCCAGTCCAGAATCATTCTGTCACTAGAAGTCTCCGCAGCACCGGCAAGTGCTGGGCACATCAAAGCAAGCAGCAGTGTAATAAGCAAAACTACCTTTTTCATCATATCCTCCCTTCCTCTAAGATTCTTTAAAGTGAAAAATTGGGAAAACTAATCTATCTCATCGCGCTGACCTCGCTATCCATGTTCCGCTGGTTAGCGCAAAAAAATAGCAACTCATAAAATCTACATGCTATCTGCCTCTAAATGTCCTCCTGCAAACTATATAGCAATTGTAAATATGCTTTCTCTATGATATAATGATAAGATGTTAGTGACTCAGTAATCATATTAGAATTTATTGCTAATATGAATTATAGAAGAGTATGCTAATTTTAGCAAATACCGTTATTAAATACGTTTATTTAAAAATTAAATCTATGACCTAAGGAGTCTTCATTATGCTTTTACGTCAAATGCAATATTTTCTTGCTGCCGTTGCCTGTAAAAACTTTGGGCAGGCAGCCAAGCTTTGTTATGTTTCGCAGCCAGCCTTCTCGCTGCAAATAAAAAATTTAGAAAGAGAGCTCGGCGTGAAGCTCATCAACCGTAACAACTGCAGCTTTGAGCTTACTCCTGCCGGAGAACGCTTTTACGGTCCCTGCAAGAAAATCGTAGGCGAGCTTGATGTATTGACTAAGGATATGCAAATTTTGTCCCAAGAACATTTACCCCCCCAATTTACTATTGGCTGTAGGCGTAATTATAGTCTTCATTCACTGCTAAACAGCGTCAATTCGCTAAACAACAGCAATAAAGGCTACTATCTCAAAATCGTTTATAGCGATTATGAGGAGCTGCTCGATATGCTTAACAATGGCGAAATAAACTTTCTCATCACCGATGAGCGCTATGATGATTATTCTGCCTTTAACAACGAGCTTTTAGAATCGAGCAGTCTGATGGTTGGTGTAAATCCTGACAGCATCCCTGCTGATAAAAAAGCTATAGATGTCAAAGATTTGAGCAGCTTTAAATGCGTCGTTATAGCAGATAAAGAATACCAGCTGCAAGAGAAGGAATACTTTAGCAAGCTGCTCAATTTTCATGGCAGCTTCAGCGTCGCCAAGGATATTGCTGACTCCGTAACCTATATAGTCGATAGCTGGGTGCCCTCTTTTATCCCCCTAAGTACCAAAAGCTGTGCACCAAAATTCTATAACAGCTATACCAAAATACTGCCTCTGCTAAAAAACAATGAGCCAATCATTGTTGATTACAAAATCTACTGGTCCAAGGATAACGAAAAGCTGACAGCCATCGCCCAAAAGCTTGCCCAGCTAATCAAGAATAATAAATAACAAAAGCCTCCCTTCGGAATTAGATTTTCGTCTAACTCCCAAGGGAGGCTTATTTTATTTCGTATTAATTCAATTGCAATTTACTTAATGCGTGCCGTCGACAATTTTAATGCCGGCCTGCTCCAGCTCTTCAATAATCGCCTTAATAGTCGGGCACAGATGCTTCACGCCCTCGTCATCCTTCTTGTGCGTGCAGTGGCTGATGTGCAGAGCGTCCAGCTCCAGCGCCTTCATGCGCTCAATCTTCTTGCGGATGCCCTCCTGATTCTCCAGCAGCGAAGCGCCGCAGCCGTTGCAGGTCCACATAGCCATCAGGCGCAGCTCCTCCTCACCGTATTGCGCAAAAGCCTTATCATGCTCATAAAGCGCACGCAGGCAGCCTGCTCCCGCACAGGACGCAGACGTTTTCAGACACCGTAAAATTGCTATTTTCTTCATGATCATTCCTCCAATCATTATCTGTATTTTACTATACGCAATACGAAAAAGCAATGCTGCTTAAATTATAAAAGCTCCTCTAACGTCACCAGCTGCATTCCCTCCTGCCGAGCATATTCCATCGCAGGCTGCGTATACCCGCTTTTCGAGAAAAAGTAATAGAATACATTTTTATTATTCAAGCTCTGCTTGGCCTGCAAATGCTTCAAATCCTTAACGTCTACCACACTCTGATTATACTTGCATTCGCCCAAGATAATATCCGTCTTCTGGTAATTGACTGCCATAATGTCGATCTCATCAGTTTTGTTCCACCATCTGCCAATCTTCGTAAAATAAAACGGCAGCAAATGCAGCCTATTTTGCCGACGCAGATACTGCTGGCACACGTCCTCAAAAACATAAGAGGTATAACGCTCCAGCTCACGCTCTACGACATATTTATAAATGCCTTCAGCATCCCCTGCCTCCAGCTCCGATATATTGGGAAAAACAAAGGCATACCAAAAGCGGAAAAAATTATCCGTAACCTTATATAAGCCTCGCTGCACATTAGCCTGTTCCTTTATATTTGCATCTACGGAAAACTCTTTACACAAAATGCCTAACTCCAGTAAATTTTTCAGGTAAACGCTGAGCTTGCTTTTTTCAATCTGCGTTTTCTGATGAATATCATTGAGCTTCGTATTCCCCAAAGCCACCGCTTCAATAATAGCATTATAAACGCTTGTCTCACGCAGCTCCTGACGCATCAGGAACTCAACCTCGCTATAAAGCACGCTGCCACGCGTCAAAACTGTCTTGATGATATTCTCGCTAATGGGAAGCTTATCGGAAAACTGCTTCAGGTAATGCGGCACACCGCCTAAAACAGCATAAGCCAAAATTTTATCATTAATTGTATAGGATGGGAAAAATTGCTGCGCATCATAAAAATCCATCTCCTGCAGCTTCAAAATGCCTGTTGCCCGGCCATATAAAGGATTTTTTTCTGCCAAAATTTCCTTTTCCATAAAAGACATGGCACTGCCGCAGATTATAAACATAACATTAGCAGCTCGCAGCTGTTCGTCCCAAAGCTTCTGCAGCAGCGAAGGAATAGAACTGTTCCCTCGCACCATATAAGGAAATTCGTCGATAACAACAACCAGCTTTTTCTCCGTGTGCAGCTCCTGCAAGCTCAAGAAAGCCTGCTCCCAGCTGCTAAAGCTTTTGATATATCTTGCCGCTACAGGATTTTTTTCTAAAACTCTCTGACTGAAGGCAGCAAGCTGCTGATCATCGGGAATTTCGGTGCACGTATAGAAAATGCAGTCCTTGCTCTTGGAAAACTGTCGTAAAAGCTCAGTTTTTCCCAAACGCCTTCTGCCATAAAGCACTATAAATTGAGCAGAAGCACCATTATAACGTTCTTCTAAAAAATTCAGCTCTGCCTGACGACCAATAAACATTCTCTCGCCCCCATTTATCTAATCGTGATTTGTATAATCGTGATTAGATAAATTATATACCGTATTTCTGCTCTTGGCAAGGGGGAGGAAGCCCTAAATTGCAAATGAGCCGCCGCTTGCGCGACAGCTCGTTAAAAAAGCTCTGGATAAATCCCTTTAGCAAATTTCTTAATGCCCTCTCCGGTTTTGATAGCACTGTTATAGGTATAATTCAACGAAATACCATAAACATGCCCAGCCTGCACAACCCTTAACGATTTAAGACCTGGATGCTTACGGAAAAAATCCGCGGCCTCTTCAGGATTGCCACCGCTTTTTACAACAAAAAGCACATCAGGATTCTCTTCGATAATAGTCTCCAAGCCTATCGTCCCAGATGTAAAGCTTGGCACCTGCGCACCTAATTTTACGCAAATATCTCCTGCCAGCTTGGAATCATCATAGGCCACTATGTTCTTGCCTAGCATTTCGATAATCATCACCTTCGGCTTTGGCAGAGACTGCGTTTTTTCTCTGACTGCAGCAATATCCTGCTGCATATCGGCAACAATTTTCTTCGCTTCCGTTTCCTTGTCAAAAATTGTGCCCAAGCCTAAAATAAAGTCCCACTCCTGCTCCAGTGTCTCCTTTTTATTATGCGAGGTAGGAGAATTAGCATTAGTTGAGACATAGGTATGAATACCGCGTTTATTCCAAAAATCTGTACTCTTGAGCTTCTTGTCTGCATAAAGCACCTGACCGGAAATAATTAGGTCCGGCTGCATGGATAAAACATTTTCCATATTCAAGACAACGTTGTCTTG
>JAIHZV010000081.1 GCA_022718015.1 Phascolarctobacterium sp.
CTCCCTCGGCTACGACGTGCGTGAGCATGGCCTCGCTTTTTGATAACCAGCCGGAATACGCGAGTGTTATCAACGTGGTTACGGCCACGCTGTGTACGGTGACGATGCCGCTGATTGTGTGGCTGTACCAGCTGTAATGATATGCTGCTTAGCACAGTGCAGTGAGCAAGCTGAAAACGCATAGCTTCTGTTTAACCTAATCCGCCAGAAGTCCTCCACCTCTAAGGTGAGGGATGAAGGCGGGTCTAGCGAATTTACGTAAGTAATTGAGCCAGACAATTGCTCCGTAGATAGCTTTATGATATAATCAGTCATAGAAGTGAAAGGGCTGATTATACTATGAAATTAGACAATAATAACCTTTCAGTGTTCTTGCTGTATTACCATCTTGTTCTGGTAGTAAAGTACCGTCGTAAGGTGTTTTCCGACCAGATGAGCCAATATGCAAAAGACATATTTGTTCGCATAGGCTCTTCATATAACATCACATTGGAAGAATGGAACCATGATCAAGACCATGTACATATCATGTTTCGTGCCCATCCTAATACAGAGATGTCGAAATTCATCAACGCTTACAAAAGTGCCAGTTCTAGGTTAATCAAAAAAGGTTTTCCAGAAGTTAGGCGTAAATTGTGGAAGGAAATGTTTTGGTCAAGAAGCTATTGCTTGCTGACGACAGGCGGTGTTCCCATTGAGACAATTCGTAAATACATAGAAAATCAAGGCAGGTGATTATAGTGAATAAGGCATACCGATACAGGCTCTATCCGACAATTGAACAGAAGATTATGTTTGCCAAGACTTTCGGCTGTGCCAGATTCATCTATAACAAGATGCTTGGAGATCGTCTTGATTACTATAAGGAAACAGGCAAGAGGCTGAACAATACACCTGCACAGTACAAGAAAGAATTTCCTTGGCTGCAAGAGGTTGACAGCCTTGCTCTCGCCAATGCCCAAATAAACCTGAACAAGGCGTATAACAACTTTTGGAGCAATAGGAAGCATTTTGGCAAGCCACGCTTCAAGTTGAAGAAAACAGGTCATGCTTCATATTCTACGAACAACCAACATGGCTCTGTAAGAATCGAGGGAAACAAAGTCAAGCTGCCTAAAATAGGCTGGGTAAAGCTGTGTCTGCATCGTCCATTGATGGAGAATAGCACCATAAAGACTGTAACCATAAGCAAAACACCGTCAGGAAAATACTATATCAGCATTTTGGTGGAATATGAAAACCAAATACTTCCCATCATACCGAAGAATTTTCTTGGATTGGATTTTGCTATGCATGGGCTGTATGTTGCTTCTGATGAGGACAATGCTGATTATCCAAATTTCTTACGGGAAGTCGAAAAGAGATTGGCCAAGGCACAAAGAAAACTTTCCAAGAGACAAAAAGGGAGCCGTAACAGGAATAAACAAAGACTGCGTGTGGCTGTACTCCATGAGAAAATTGCTAATCAACGCCGTGACTTCCTGCATAAGAAAGCTCGTTATCTTGCAGACCGCTATGATGCGATTGGCATAGAGGACATTAGCGTAAAGGCTATGGCGAAGCGAAAGAAGGGTGGCAAGTTCAGCTTTGGTAAATCCATATCCGACAATGGCTGGAGCATGTTCACAAGTATACTGGAATACAAACTTGCATGGCAGGGTAAGCAACTTATCAAGATAGACAAATGGTATCCAAGCAGTCAGCTATGCCATGTCTGTGGCTACCAGAACAATGATACCAAAGACTTATCTGTGCGGGAATGGGATTGCCCTAAGTGTGGCAGTCATCATAACCGTGACAAGAACGCTGCAATAAATATTAGAGAAGAAGCTAGGCGAATATCTGCCTAGCGTAACTCATAAAGTACCGTGGGTCGCACGGGAATTTACGCCTGTGGAGAGTGTGTAAGTCGCCATAGCTCTTCGGAGTTATTGGTGCTGTTCTCGATGAAGCAGGAAGCTCCCGCATCTATAGGTGGGCGTACGTTCACTTATGCAAAACGCTGATTGACAGAAGCTATTTTCTTTAGTAGAATAATAAGGTATTACCCTTATTACTATCTTTTTACTTTGCTGCTTTAATGATGTAAAGTGATGAATTTTTATGAAGCGAGGTTATTATGCAGGCACCAATAGAAGAATTACGCAATTTTGTAGATAAAAACAGACAGGAAATGCTTTTCCTCTGGGAAACCCTTGTGAATATGCAGGGCTACTCTCGTGAATTCGAGAAGATTGAACAGGTCTTGGATTTTCTGTACAAAAAATTTGAGTCCGAGGGCATTGCTTGTCACTATCTCGACAGCAAGGGCGGCGTACCTGTGCTGGTGGCAGAGCTGAACAAGGACGTGCCGGGTAAGCCGGTGCTGTTGTGCGGCCACTGTGACACTGTGTTCCCCTCCGACAGCTTTCCGGAGAATCCCTTCTATATAGACGAGGAAGGCTTTGCGCACGGCCCCGGCGTGCATGATATGAAGGACGGCATTGCGCAGATTGTTTATATCATGGCAGCGCTGAAGCGCCTTGGCTATACGGACAGACCGGTGAAGGCTGTCATCGTAGGCGACGAGGAAATTGCTCATGCCTACGGCATTACTGACGAGCTGCTGATGCAGGAGGCGAAGGGCAGCCTGTGCGCCTTCAATATGGAGAGCGGCCGTCTGGACAATTGCCTTACCGTAGGCCGTAAGGGCGGTATGGACTGCCATATTACGGTGCATGGCGTGGCTGCGCATGCCGGCAACGATTATATGAAGGGCCGCAATGCGATTATTGAGATGTCGAAGAAGCTGCCGCTGCTGCAGGACCTTTCTATTTTTGATGAAGGCCTGACGGTCAGCGTGGGCGTTATCAAGGGCGGCATGGTGTCGAACGCTGTGCCTGATTACTGCTATGCAGAGCTGGATGTGCGCTATAAAAAGCTGGAGCATATGGATTATATTAAGGAAAAAATCCGCGAGGTGTGCGCCCAGACTTATATTGAAGGCACGACGACTGAGGTTGAGTTTGTGGCGCCGATGCCTGCCTTCGAGGAGACGCAGGCGAACCATGACCTTCTGGCTTATGTCAACAGCGTAGCGACTAAATTCGGCTATGAGGCTATGCAGCCTGTCTATGTCGGCGGTATGTCGGATGCGGCGTATTTTGGCAGCGTGGGCGTACCGACGCTTTGCTCCATGGGCGCTATGGGCAGCGGTGCGCATACGCGTGAGGAAAAGGCGCTGGTTTCCAGCTTCTACGAGCGTTGGCTCATTGTGATGGCTTGCATTATGGAGGTGCAGGCTTTCGCGGATAAATATGCAAAATAATTGAATCAGAGAGGTGTTTAGATGTCTGAAAAACAGGTGAAGGGCTTTAAGGCCCCCAGTCCTATCTTAATTTTGGTCTGCGTTATTATTTTCTGTGCTATTGCCAGCTACGTTATCCCTGCCGGCGTGTATGAGCGCGTGAAGGATGTGCATACAGGCAAAATGGTCGTTGACCCGGCAACCTTCCATTATGTTGCACAAAAGCCGACAGGCTTCTTGGATTTCTTTACGTCCATCAATAAGGGCTTCAAGGGCGGCATTACGATTATCGCCTTCCTCTTCATGGTAGGCGGCTCGCTGAACATTTTGGCAAAGACAGGCGCGATCGTGGCAGGCCTGAGCACACTGGTCAAGAAGATGCGCAACCACAGCATTCTGCTGATTCCGGTGCTCATGACGACGCTGGCAACGTTTTCTACGCTGGCCGGCTGCAACGAGGAATACTTGGCGTTTACGCCGCTCGTAGTGAGCGTGGCGCTGGCGCTGGGCTTTGACTCGCTGACAGCGCTGGGCATGCTGTTCTGCTCTGTAGCCGCAGGCTATGGCGCAGGCTGCACGCAGCCGTTCTCCGTCGGCGTGGCACAGGGTATTGCCGGTGTGCCGATTTTCTCCGGCCTGCCGTACCGCGTGGGTATCTTCTTTGTGCTGCTGGCGATTAACATTGCCTACGTCATGTATCACGCGCACAAGGTGAAGAAAAATCCGGAAAGCAGTCCTGTGTACGAAATCGACAGAGCCAAGACGGATACGATGAACCTTGAAGAAACCGATGAGCTGACCACGCGTCAGGCTATCTGCCTCGCGCTGCTCGGCCTGAACTTCGTCGGCATTATCGTCGGCGTGCTGAAGTTTGACTTCTATATGAACGAGATTTCTGCGCTCTTCATCATCATGGGCGTGCTCTCCGGCGTTATCTGCGGCCTGAAGCCGAACGATATCTGCGACGCCTTCCTCGACGGCTGCAAGGGCATGATGCTGCCCTGCCTGGCTGTGGCAATGTGTAAGGCAGCAACGATTCTGCTGGAGAACGCGAAGGTTATGGATACGATTATCCATGCGCTGGCAGGCATGCTGGACGTGTTCCCGTCCTCTATTATTGCCTTCGGCATGTTCATCATTCAGGACTGCTTCAACCTGCTGGTTCCCTCCAGCTCCGGTCAGGCAGCGATTTCTATGCCGATTATGGCACCGCTGGCCGACATTGTGGGCGTAACGCGTCAGACTGCTGTTTTCGCCTTCACCTTTGGCGACGCCTTCACGAACTGCATCACGCCGGCCTCCGGTGCAACGATGTCGTATCTGGCAATGGCGAATGTGCCGTATAAAAAATGGGCACGCTTCGTGCTGCCGCTGATTGGCATCTGGTGGATAGTAGCGTTCTGCTTCCTGACCTATGCGACGGCGATTAACCTCGGTCCGGTATAAATAATAAATTGCGCTTTGACTCCTAAGGTATATTCTGCAAAGGATATGCTTTAGGAGTTTTTGTTGCTTTTATTACAGTTCAGACAGAGAAAAGTGAGCTTCAGACAAAAGTGTTGGAGAAATTCTTTCATTAGTAGTATAATTTTAAAAAGAAAAAATGGCTTATGTTATTTGGAAAAAGCTTAGAGAAGGGCATTACTTTATAAACTAGAATCAGCAATTTTAGTGACAAAGGAGCGGATAAGCATGGGCATATATAGAAAAGCGTTACGCTATGGGTTGAAAAAGCGTGCGGAGGCTAGTCAGGGCAGCTTGGCAAGGACTGCTGACAGACTGAAAATTTTAAGTTCAGTGCTGGCAGCAGGCTTTGTTGTGCTGCCATTTTTTTGTGGTGAAGCGTTCGCTGCAGGCAGCATTGTGCGTGTGGATAGCGACAAGAATCTTATGCAGTCCGGCAGAGCAGATATTTATGCAGAGTCGGTGCATGGCGACGTAGGCTTGAACCGTTTTCAGGAGTTCAAGGTGGGGAATAAGGAGATGGCGAATCTGTATTTTCAGCAGGCGAAGGACGGCGTTGTCTTCAATACACTGGTCAATACGGTGGAGAGCAGGATTGATATTAATGGTACGGTAAACGCCATCCGTGATAACAAGGTCGGCGGCAACCTGTACTTTTTGAGCAAGGACGGCATGGCTGTGGGCGCGAGCGGCGTGGTTAACGCCGGTTCGCTGACGGTGCTGGCTGCAGAAAACAAATTTAAGGATGCGGAGGCTGCCAGTGAAGCGTTGAAGAAGCAGGATTGGGAGCTGAGCTCTAAGGGCACTATCGACGTAAGCGGCACGCTCAATACTGCCACCGGCATCGACCTGCGTGCGGCTTATATCAACGTGGCGAAGGGCGATGGCTCGAGCTTTGCACCGCAGCTGCGTACAGGCATGCTTTTTTATACGACGGTGAATACAAATGGTCTGGTCAGCGATGCGGGCGTGAAGGACGGCAGGCTGACGGCAACGGTGGACAGCAGCGGCAATGTTGTGATTGCTGACCCGAACGATAAGGATAATGCTGCGCTTAAGGGCGATGGCAGCATCAAGCTGCAGGCCTCGGCGACGAAGAAGAATGCAGCGCATTTAGATTCGGTTACCTTGCAAAATGCAGTGGAGGCGAAGGTGAACATCGCCGAGGCC
>JAIHZV010000082.1 GCA_022718015.1 Phascolarctobacterium sp.
GGATGGCCCCGGTATGTTCAAGGTGCGTCTGCTGGACTGCGTTTATCATGTGACGACCAAATGGAATCTTGTTAACCTGAAGCCTGAGGAAAAGGTGTCCTAAGATGAAGCCTGTTATTGATTACAGTATCTACCTCGTGACAGACGAGGCTTGTTTGCATGGACGCCCGCTTCTGAAATGCGTGGAGGAAGCGTTGGCGGCAGGCGTAACGCTTGTACAATACCGTGCGAAGGCTGCGGACGGCGGTGTGCTTTATGCCGAAGCGTGCAAGCTCAAGGAGCTGTGCGATAAGTATAACGTACCGCTGATTATCAACGACCGTCTGGATATTGCGCTGGCTGTCGGCGCGGCAGGCGTACATCTGGGGCAGGACGATTTGCCCTGTGTTGTGGCGCGCAGATTGCTGGGCGAGGAGTTTATCATCGGCGTATCGGCGCATAATCCGGCTGAGGCAGTGCAGGCGGTCAGCGAGGGTGCTGATTATCTTGGCTGCGGTGCAGTGTTCGGCACAGCGACGAAGCACGATGTGGCGAAGCTGGGACTGGAAAATCTGCGCGCTATCCGTAAGGCTGTTGCAGTACCAATGGTAGGCATAGGCGGCATCACTGTGGATAATTATGCAGAGGTCTTGGCGACAGGCGCAGACGGTGCAGCCATCGTCAGCGGCATTCTGGCGCAGAAGGATATCGGCGCAGCTGTAAAAAAACTAGTTACGACAAAGCAAAAATAAGACTGGAGCTTCTCTGGCGTAAAGCCGGGGAAGCTTCTTTTTTTCTGAAAAGTGTAACCTCCGTTACAGATTTTCGCTAATTGAAAAAATTATGAGAAATTTTATGCAAAAAGAAGGAGATTTATATAATTTAGCGAATTACAAGAGTATAACAAATGCCTGATAAAGGGGGATTTATCATGAAAGAATACACTGGTGATAAGATTAGAAACGTGGCCATTGTGGGTCATGGTGGAGCAGGAACCACGTCGGTAACTGAAGCCCTGCTGTATCGCAGCGGAGCAATCAGCAGGATGTGTAAGGTTGAAGACGGTGCTACCACCACTGATTACGAACCCGAAGAAATCAAACGTAAGGTCTCCGTTAACGCTACTTTGGCACCTGTTGAATGGCGTGACACCAAAATCAACTTCATTGATACTCCTGGCTTTGCTGACTTCGTTGCTGAGGTTAAGGGAGCCTTTAGAGCAGTTGACAGTGCATTGATTGTAGTGTGCGCAACAAGTGGTGTACAGGTTGGTACCGAGCAATGCTGGAAACTGGCTGAAGAAGCTGGTCTGCCGCGTATTATTTTCGTCAACAAGATGGATCGTGAAAATGCTGACTTTGACAGCATTCTTGACAATTTGCGTGGCAAGTTCGGTAAGCATGTACTGCCCTTACAGCTGCCGTTGGGCAAGGAAGACAATTTCCAAGGCATTATTGACCTTTACAAAATGAAGGCTTATCGTGCCAACGGTAATGGCTCCGATGAAATAGAGATTCCGGAAGAGTATAAAGAGGCTGCACTGGCAGCTCATGAGAAGATGGTAGAAGCTGCTGTCGAGGCTGATGATGACTGCATGATGCGTTATCTCGATGGCGAAACCATCAGCGACGAAGAGATTATGAAATGCCTGATCAAGGGCATCCGCCAAGCTATCATTTATCCGATGCTGTGCGGCAGTGCCTACAAGGATATCGGTCTTGGCCGTCTTATGAATGCTATCATCGACTTTACCTATCCGGCAATTTTGAATGACTATATCGTTATTGATAAAGCAACCGGTGAAGAAGAAATTCGTGACTCCAATGCGCCGATGGCTGCGTTGGTATTCAAAACAACTTCTGACCCCTTTGTTGGCCGTTTAAGTTATTTCCGTGTATTCTCTGGCTCCATTAAAGCAGACAGCATTGTTTACAACTCCCGTCGTGAGGAGGAGGAACGCATTGCCAACATCTATACTATGCGTGGCAAGACACAGATTCCGATGAAACAGGTTTGTGCCGGTGATATCGGTGTTGTTGCTAAGCTGCAATACACCTCTACCGGTGATACGCTGTGTGACAAAAACTCTGAGGTTGAATTCCCGCCCATTAACTTCCCTCTGCCGATGTACACCAGAGCTATCTATCCGAAGAAGAAGGGTGACGAGGACAAGATTATGTCCGCTCTGAATCGTTTGATGGATGAAGACCCGACGATTATCGTAACTAAGAACCCTGTAACGAAGGAAACTCTTATCAGCGGCATGGGCGACCAGCATATTGAGATTATCATGGAACGCATGCAGCGTAAGTTTGGTGTTGAAGCCGTTCTGAAAGCACCTATTATCGAATATCGCGAAACTATCCGTGGCACTGCTGAGGTAGAAGGCAAGCATAAGAAGCAATCCGGCGGTCATGGCCAATATGGTCACGTTGTGATTAAGATGGAGCCTCTGCCACCTGGAGGCGGCTTCGAATTCGTGGATAAGATTTTTGGCGGTGCTGTTCCTCGTCAATACATCCCTGCTGTAGAAAAGGGTATGCGTGAGGCTATGGAAAAAGGTGTTTTAGCTGGTTATCCGGTTGTGGATATGCGCATTACTCTGCTTGATGGTTCTTACCATACTGTCGATTCCTCTGAAATGGCATTTAAGACTGCTTCCAATATCGCCTTCAAGAAAGCAATGGAGCAATGTAAACCTGTACTTCTGGAGCCTGTTTACAGTCTCGAAGTAACCTGTGCAGATTCTATGATGGGCGATGTTATCGGTGATTTGAACGCCAAACGCGGTCGTATTCTCGGCATGCAGAGCGTAGAAGAAGGCATGAGCGTCGTAACGGCTCAGGTACCCTATGCTGAAATTACGGAATATGCTGTAGACCTCCGCGCTATCACTCAAGGTCAGGGCACCTTTGAAATGAAGTTTGATCATTATGAAGATGTTCCGGCTAAGATGGCTGAAAAGATTATCGCCGAGCATAAGCAGGCCTAACGTACTTTATAAAAACTGAATAACGAAGAAAGACACCATTGTTGGTTTAGCGGCCTGCAATGGTGTCTTTCGTTGTAACAGTGTAACCGTGGGAGCAGATGGGTGAATTTGTTGAGTTTATAGGTTAGTTGTTCTTGCTATACTGCAACTTCTTTCGTCCCCGAAAGAAGTTGGAAGAAAGGGCGCGCTTTTATTAAAAGCGCGGGAAAAAACGCTTTTTGCTCGCATAAAAAAGCTTAGCAAAAAATGCTTTACCATATTCCTGAAAAGTTCGGCGGAATCCAGCGGAGCAGCAGTAAGGGCGTTTTTTGGTTACTTTTTGTCGCCCTGGACAAAAAGTAATATCTAGGAGTCGTATTAAGTACGGCTCTTTTTTGTTGCGAAAATAACAGGTGTGTATAGCTAGAAACGTTGACATAATGTAAACTTTATTGTAATTTTTCTGCTTTAAAAAGCTTAAAAACTCCGAATGTCATGTATACATATATAAGAGTTTGACTAGGGGGGACAAAGTGCTATACTTGTGATAACGAGTAAAGAAGTAAAAATCAGTAAAATTTTTACTTAGTTGATTATTCGTGGTACAAAAATCTTTGCAGCGCAAGCTGCGAACCTTTGATTTTAGGAATTTTGGTGAAAAATTTATGAAAGGTTGGGATTCATGATGAAGAGTAAAAAATGCAATATTCAGCAGCTATGGGAACGTTAATCGGTTGCTTATTAGTTGGCAATTTAAGCTATGCAGCACCGTTTATTGCTGGAAAAACGTTAAAAAGGATTGAGGCAACAACTACTATTAGTAAAGCAATTTCTTATAATACGACTGCTAATGTTTCAACACAAATGGTTGGAATACAAATATTAAAACGAACTTATAATGCTAGCGATGTTAACGCTATAATAAAAAATAATATCGATTTGACAATTGTTAATACTGGTAGTAATGATAATCCAGATAATGGAATAACTGCCGGAATATATTCAGCTAAAAAAGGTGGTAAGGCAAGCGTAAAGGTTTCTTCTAAGATTGGAGATAAAAAAGGTACGGATCATATTAATATAAACGTCTGTGGTGAGCAATCAGTCAATGGTATTTTGCTACTTGGAGAGGCAAATGTAAATGGACCTCAAATGGAGGTGAATGGTAAAAATTTAACCATTACTACCAATTCTGACTCATATTACTCACATGGAATTTATGTTGGTAATAATACCACTAAGCTTAACGGTAAAGACACTAGTAAATTAGTTATTAACGCAGAAAACACTACTATTAATGCTACTTCCGGTGTGAAAGTTGACCCAACCTATGGCGATAATCATGCCATAGGTATCGCTGCTTATTCTCAAGGCGAAGTAGAAATTAATGGTAATCTTACTGTAAATGCTGATACAGCTATCAACACTCGTGGTCATTCTAATGTCGTAATTAATAAAGATGGCAAGGGTATAGTTAAGCTCAATGGCGATATAAATTTCAATTATGATGCAGCAACTTCTGGTACTACAGTAGATTCAAATGTAGACATAAATATGAATAATGCTGATTCGTATCTTACAGGTGGTATAGCTGTAAATGGGCAGCCATTACCACCAACTGGTAAAGACGAAGTTAATGGCATGAAGATGAGTATCTCTAACGGCGCAGCTTGGAACATGACTGGCGACAGCTTCGTTAATGAAGCAAATGTTAAAGATGGCGGCAGCATTAATGTTCAGGAAAATGTAAATGAATTTACGGCTGGGAAAATTAGCTTAAATAATGGCAAGCTTAATCTGCAAGGCGAAAAACAAGCTGTTAACATTACTAACTTAAATGGTGCTGGTACTGTTGCAACTAACAGCCTTGACAACAAAGTGAATGTTAAATCTGTTGCTGATAACAGCAACATTACCGTCCTCGGCTCCGGCGACATTGCCGATGCCATCAAGAGCGATGCAAGCAACGCCCAACAATTAGCTAACGTTGTTACTACTGGTTCTGGCGAAGACGCAAAATCCGCTGCCAGCGTTATCAAAACAGAGGAAGGCAAGGTTGCGGGCGCTTTCTATGCAGAAGTTGGTACAGATGGCAATGTAGATACTAATACTATAGTTCAAGCTGAAAACAGCACCAACCGTGCCATCAGCGATATGGCATCTCTCTCCCTCATGACCTGGCGTTCAGAAAACAACGACATGAACAAGCGTCTAGGCGAGCTGCGTGACAGCAAGGGCGAGCATGGCGCATGGGCAAGAATGGCTCGTGGTGAAAGCAAATACGGTGCGCAGAACGTCAAGAACCAATACAACTACTATCAGGTTGGCTATGACGAAAAGCTCAGCACAAACCCGAACTGGACTGTCGGCGTTGCTCTGAGCCGCACGGAGGGCAGCAGCACCTTCGTCAACGGTAGCGGCGAGAACAAGCACACTGGTCTGGCAGTATACGGCTCTTACCTGAGCGAAAGTGGCAGCTTCGTTGATTTGATTGCGAAATATGCACGCATGGACAACGAATATACAACGACTATTGGCGCAGGCAGCGGCGATTATGAAACCAATGGCTACAGCTTGAGTGCAGAATATGGCAAACGCTTCACGAAGGACAACGGCTTCTGGATTGAGCCACAGGTTGAGCTGACCTATGGCAGAGTAGGCTCGGCAGATTATGTAACTGCAAATGGCGTACATGCTCGTCAGGACGATATGAACAGCATTGTAGGTCGTCTGGGCTTCTCTTTAGGCAAGGACATCAAGCAAGGCAACGTATATGTACGTGCTTCTTATCTGTATGACTTCGACGGCGAAACCGATGTGAAGATGGTTGACACCACTAGTGGCGCAAAAGATGCCTACAAGCAGGACCTCGGCGGCGGCTGGTGGGAGGTAGGCGTAGGCACGAACCTCAACCTCAGTGAGGCAACACATCTGTACTTCGATGTTGAAAAGACCTACGGCGGCAAC
>JAIHZV010000083.1 GCA_022718015.1 Phascolarctobacterium sp.
AATCAAGACAGCTTAGCGCCTGCCGTCGGCAAAAACGGTGCGCCCAAGGCTGTCTATTTTTCACCTAAAACTAAAACCTCAGGCTCCAAATGCACGCCGTGCGCAGCAAAAACCTTAGCCTGCACATCGCTGATAAGCTGGAGCACATCAGCTGCCGTAGCGCCGCCAATGTTGACCACAAAGCCTGCGTGCTTAGTAGAAACCTGCGCACCGCCGACAGTATAACCCTTGAGTCCTGTCTGGTCAATCAGCGTACCGGCAAAATATCCCGGCGGACGCTTGAACATACTGCCTGCACTCGGCAGCTCCAGCGGCTGCTTGGTGATACGGCGGTTGCTGAAATCAGCCATCTTCTCGGCAATAGCCTGCTTGTCGCCGGCAGCCAGCTCCACCGTTACGCTCGTAACGATTTTGCTGCTGCCCTGCAGCGCACTATGGCGATAGCCAAAGTCCAGCTCGCCGGCAGAAAGCTCGCTCACCTCGCCTGCAGCGTCCATAACGCGCACGCTTTTGACAACCTTGGACATCTCGCCGTCATAAGCACCGGCGTTCATATACACTGCGCCACCAATGCTACCAGGAATGCCCACAGCGAACTCCATGCCGCTCAAGCCCAGCTCTGCAGCCTTCTTCGAAGCCTGCGCCAGCGAAACGCCGCTACCAAAGGTCAGCACATTGCCGCTCACCTTTATGTCGCGCAGCATGCTGCCCAGCTTGATAACCAGGCCGCGGATGCCCTTATCGCGCACCAGCAGATTAGAGCCGTTGCCGACGAGCGTCACCGGCACAGCAGCCTCTGCTGCCTTCAGCAGCAGGCTTTGCAGCTCTGCCTCACTCTGCGGCTGCGCCATCAGCTCGGCAGGACCGCCGATGTGAAAGGAGGTGTGCTTCGTCATCGGTTCAGCAAGCAGCAAAGGTCTTTGCGTGCAACCTGCAAAAATATCCTGCAGCGCCATTATTTGTCTCCCATTGCTTCCTTAACAACGTCCTGAATGGAGTTGGTAACGTCCATCAGCATCATCTGGAAACGCATAAAAGCATTCAGATATTGCATAGCATCAGCATTTAAGCTTAAAAGCTTCTGCAGCTGCTCAAATTTTTCTACAGCAGCCTTGTCCGGCTCCTTGCCCTGATGCTTAGCAAATTCAACCTCTTGTGCTGTTTGCAGATAGTCGTTAACCATTTTTTTAGCATCTGCGTCCTTCGCCAGAACAGCAGCTGCTTCCTTCAGTTTTTTGAACTCATGGCTTTCGCGCATTGCTTTAGCCAGTTCGTTTGCGTTATCGTATACGTTCATGTTAATCACCTCAAAATTTTACATTTAATTTTTGATATTTACTAATCCCTTCATATTCAAAGTGCCACCACTCCATCTCAATCCCCGTGAACCCATGCGCCTCCATCGTCTCGCGCAGCAGGCTGCGCAAAGCACGCTGGTGCGATGTACCTCCGGCATAGCTGGCATATTGGCGCGGCGACGGCTCATCAAAGCCGCTGGACATTTCCACCTGCTCGCCTGTTTCCAAGTCATACAGGCTCACGTCCACCGCCAAGCCCGTATTATGCGGACTGCCCTTCGTCTCCGGGTCCTCCAGCATGCCCTTCTTGCCCTCCGGCAGCGCCAGATTAGCAAGCTTGCTTGCCGACCACGGGCGGTAGGCATCCCACAGCACCAGGCCATAGCCCTTGGCTTGCAGCGCTGCCTGCACCTGCGTCAGCGCCGGGATAAGCGCCTCCGCTACGTAAAGCTTAGGCGTTGCGTAGAGCGGCGCGCCGAAAAGGTTGTCGCTCGTCGCATAGACGGAGTCAATTTTCACGCCTGTAAGCGTAGCTGCATCGACAAGCTGCGCCTGCTCGCCTGCGGCGAGCGGCTGCGGCATGACAGCCTGCGCTGCTTCTTCACGCAGCTTCGCCCAGTCCTCAGCAGATTTTTCCGGCAGACGATAGGGCTTCGCCCTTTCGCCCACGCCCTGCCCCATAAAATAGCGGCTGTAGGTGTGGCCGCCCACGCGGCAGGAAATGCCATAGCCATCTGTATCGCGTTCAAAGCGCACATTAGCCTCCGTATTGCTCATAGGCCCGGCCTCGACAAGCGTATAGGAATCGAAATGCACCTTCGTCAGCGGATAGATATTCGCTCCGGCAAAGGAATTGTCCTCTGCCTTAAAGCGGTAGAGCAGCTCTAAATTGCCCTTATTTTCGCGGATGAGGATATTCTCACCGTTGCCATAATAAAGGCCGAGAATATGCTTCACGTCCTTAGGCGCGTCCTGCGGCACCGCCGCTAGCACGCTGCCCATCTGGACATACAAAAGCAGACCGGCAGCCAGGCCGGTCAGCATTTTTTTGTAGTTCACTATTGAATCAGCTCCTTGCGTACATCAGCCAAGGCATTAAGCCTGCTGCGCACCTTATCAATATCGGCTAAATCAATCTCGCAGGAGATAATTTCCTCCTGCATTCCTGCCTCCGCAAGAATCCTGCCGCTCGGCGCTACGACCATGGAATGACCATAGAACGGCGCTCCCTTAAAGGTTCCGGCACAGTTCACCGCCACCACGAAGATGTGGTTCTCTGCCGCACGCGCCTGCGCCAGAAGGCGCCAGATATCGCCGCGCGCCTCGGGCCATTCAGCAGGGCAGAAAATAATTTTTGCCCCCTGCAGCGCCAGATGGCGGAACAGCTCAGGGAAGCGCAGGTCATAGCAGATGGTTGAGCCGCAGCACAAGCCATCCAGCTCAAAGGCTTGAAAATTATTGCCCGGTGCAAAGAACTTCTCTTCGTTAAATAAGCCAAAGAGATGAACCTTGTCATACTTGTTGACAAGCGCACCAGTTTTGGAAATCGCTATAGAAGTATTATAAATTTTGCCATCATGATGCATGGGTACGGAGCCTGCGAGAACAGCGCAGCTATGCTCGCGCGCAATGCTCTGCAGCTCTGCAAGCACAGGAGAAGCCTCCGTCTCTGCCTCCTCCGACAGATGACCAAGGCTGTAGCCTGTTGTCCACACCTCCGGCAGCACCACAAGGTCGTGAGACGCAGCCGCCTCACGCACAAGCTGCAAGCCATGGGCCACATTGGCCGCTTTATTCTTTTCCAGAACCTCAAGCTGCAGCAGGGCTATTTTCATAATACGCGCTCCTTAGGCATCATGTTGCTGCTCTGCAGACGGCCGATGAAGAATTTCTCCAGCTTGCGGGTGCAGCGGGTGGTGAAATGCTCCTTGCCGCCCAGGGACTCAACCCAAACTACAGGATGACCTGCTACCTTTGCGCCCAAAACGTCGGTCAGCAGCTGGTCGCCAACGAAAAGAATCTTGCCGCCGCCCATAGCCTTAGTAATCTGCTTATAAGCCATCGGCAACGGCTTAGCAGCACGCATAATCGTGCCCAGACCAGTTTGACGAGTAATCGCTTTAATGCGGTCGCCGCCATTATTAGAAATCAGTGCGATGTTGATGCCCAGCTGATGCAGCTGACGAATCCAGGTCATCGCACGCGGACCTACGAGGCCTTTGTCGCGCGGCAGCAGAGTGTTGTCAATATCAACAACAATCTTCATATAGCCGTTGCGTTTCAGCCATTTCGGGGAAATATCAAAAATACTCTTTACTCTGTAATCGGGACAAACATACTTTAAAATCATACTACCTTATCCTTTGGAAATTTTATTTCAAATGTAGTACCAGAACCACATTTGCTAGTTACCTCGGCACTGGCGCCGTGAACGCGAATAATCTCCTTGGCAATCGCCAGCCCCAGACCTGTTCCCGGAACAGTGCGGCAATGGGATTTATCAACCTTATAGAAGCGCTCCCAGATAAACGGAATATCTGCTTCAGGTATACCCCTGCCCTGGTCCGCAACGGTCAAAAGCACGCTGCCATCCTCAAGCTTATTTGCGCCTATTGATACAGTACCATTTTTTGGCGAATATTTCAAGGCATTATCGCACAAAATCATAATTAACTGCACCATTTGGTCTCCATCGCCCAAAATTTTTATCGTATCGTCGGCATGAACGGTGAAGGTAACGTTATTCTTCACACATCTGACCGCCAATTTTTCGGCGACGTTGCGGATGATGCCGGCCAGCGGCAGCTCATCCATATTATTCACAGTCAGCGGATCGCTCGATTCCAGTCTGCTGATATCCAGCAGCTCGCGAACCATGCGCTCCAGGCGAACCGTTTCTTCATTAATCAGGCCACGATAACGTGCGAGTACATCGGGGTCCGTTACCATGCCGTCGCAGATAGCCTCATTATAGCCACGGATAATCGTAATCGGCGTGCGCAGCTCATGCGATACATTCGCTACGAAGTCACGACGGATTTTTTCCGTGCGCTCCATCTTGGCAATATAAGCGTCCAGATCCTTGCCTAAGGAATTGAGCGCGTCGCCAAGCTCGGCAATCTCATCGTCACCCTTCACATCCAGCCTGCGTGAATAATCGCCCTGCGCCATGGCCTGAGCGTTATTCTTCATGTCGAGCACCGGTCGGATAATCAGTGCGGACAAGCGCTTCACGAGGAAGAGGCTCACGATAATAGCAATAATGCCGACTATCATAATGTAGATATAAACATTACGCAGAAATTTTTCAAAGCCGCTCAACGGCTCAATCATCAGGATAGCGCCCTTCTTTTCCGCAGAAATAGTATAGGGCACGCCTACAAGAATAACCTGCTCCTTATAATAGGGATGATAAATCTGCGATTTAAAGGAGTTGCCTGCATAAATATCGCGCAGAATAACCTTGATGCGATATTTGATATCCTGGTTAAGCTTTTGGGCACTTTCCTGCAGCGAAGCCTGCGAGGGAGCACCATGTTTTAGATAATTTTTCAGCGAATTGTCGACAAGATTTCCCTTGGCGTCTGTCTCCGCATCATAATACGAAGCCGCCAAAAGCTCATAATTATCATCAAAAAGCCATATACGGGCACCAACAAGCCTGTCGACAGCGAGAATATAGCGGTAAAGCATATCCCTGTCGTCCAGACGGATAAAGGCCTCAATGGTTTCGCCCATCTCATTGCCCTTCTCGGCCAGCTCCTGCTCCTTAATCTTAAAGAAATAGTCGGCGATAAGATAAGATATGCCGGCTGTAATCCCCACGACGATGATAATTACAATAGTCATAAAACTATACATCAAGCGTGTACTAAGGGACTTTTTCATGAATTATTTATCCTTCAGCTCAAATTTGTAGCCTACGCCCCAGATGGTCGTAATATCCCATTTGGAATCAGGCGGAATGTTCAGCTTCTGTCTGATGCGTTTGATATGCGTATCAACAGTACGGGTGTCGCCGTAATAGGAATAGCCCCAGATGGTCTCCAGCAGCTGATTACGGCTGAACGCCTTGCCCGGATTAGAAGCCAGGCACCACAGCAGCTCCATTTCCTTCGTGGTGAAGGTCATTTTGTTGCCGAAGGCCGTAACCTGATACTGATCCATGTCGATAATCAGGCCAGGATAGGTGATACGCGAGGTATCGCCCTTCTTCTCCTGCGTACCGGCACGGCGCAGCACGGCCTTCACGCGGGCCACAACCTCACGCGAGTTGAACGGCTTCGTGATATAATCATCAGCACCGATTTCCAGACCGGCAATGCGGTCATCGTCGTCATCCTTCGCCGTTACCATGATAATCGGCAAATCAGACATTTTGCGTACCTGCTTGCACACCTCGATGCCGTCTAAAACAGGCATCATAATATCGAGCAGCAGAATATCCGGCTTTTCGGATTGCACCTTCAGAATAGCGTCTGCGCCATCCTCGGCTTCGATAACTTCGAAGTCTTCCTTTTCAAAGTATATGCGCAAAATTTCACGAATCTGCGCTTCATCATCAGCAATTAAAATTTTCTGTTTGGTCATTTTTCATCACTCCTGCCATATACAAG
>JAIHZV010000084.1 GCA_022718015.1 Phascolarctobacterium sp.
AGCACCGGTTTCGTCAACAATTTTCTTAATGGTTTTGCCGCCAGGTCCGATAACCTTAGCAATTTTATCAGGATCTACATGGATAGTGGTGATCTTCGGAGCATATTTGGACAGCTCTTTGCGCGGTTCGCTGATGCATTCCATCATTTTGCCCATGATGAATTCGCGGCCACGTTTAGCCTGTGCCAAAGCCTGAGTGAAGATATCCTTGTTGATACCGTCAATCTTGATATCCATCTGGATAGCAGTGATGCCCTTGTCGGTACCAGCAACCTTGAAGTCCATATCGCCCAGAGCATCCTCCAGACCTTGGATATCGGTCAGAATGGTGAAGTATTCGCCATCCTTAACCAGGCCCATAGCAACGCCTGCAACAGGAGCCTTAATAGGTACGCCTGCATCCATCAGGGACAGAGTGCTTGCGCAAACGGAGCCCATGGAGGAAGAACCGTTAGATTCCAGAACCTCGGATACCAGACGAATTGCATACGGGAAATCCTCTTCAGAAGGAATAACCGGACGCAGAGCGCGCTCAGCCAGAGCACCATGACCGATTTCACGACGGCCGGGGCTGCGCAGCGGTTTGGTTTCACCAACGCTGTACGGCGGGAAGTTGTAGTGATGGATATAGCGTTTGGTTTCCTCAGCACCAAGGCCATCAAGGATTTGTGCTTCACGCAGCGGAGCCAGAGCCAAAACGTTCAGAATCTGAGTCTGACCACGGGTGAACAGAGAGCTGCCATGAGGACGAGCCAGCAGGCCAACCTCACAGCTTACCGGACGAACTTCGTCTAATTGACGGCCGTCAGGACGAATCTTATCTACAGAGATAGTGCGGCGAACGATTTTCTTAACCAGCTTTTGGGTGATATAAGCAACGTCCTTGGCATTATCAGGATATTTCTCCAGGAATACTTCAGCGATTTCAGCTTTAACCTTAGCAACGTTTTCTTCGCGCTCCAGCTTGTTAGCATCCATCAGCGCATCCTTCAGCTTTTGAGCGCCGTATTCTTCGATTTCCGCAACCATTTCTTCAGGCGGAGCGTAGAACGGAACTTCCATTTTTTCTTTGCCGATTTCAGCAACGATTTTTTCTTGGAATTCAACGAGCTGTTTGATTACGCCATGGCCGAACCAGATAGCGTCCAGCATGGTTTCCTCGGAAACCTCGTTAGCGCCAGCCTCAACCATGAGGATAGCGTCTTTAGTGCCGGCAACAGCCAGGTTCAGTTGGCTGATTTTTGCCTGCTCAACAGTCGGGTTGATGATGAATTCGCCATCAATCAGGCCTACACGCACACCAGCGATAGGACCTTCAAACGGAATATCAGAAATAGACAGAGCGCAGGATGCACCAATCATAGCCGGCATATCCGGAGCGTTGTCGGGATCAACGGAAACAGCAGTAGCAACGATTTGTACATCATTGTGATAGCCTTCCGGGAACATCGGACGAATCGGACGGTCAATCAGACGGCTGGTCAGGATAGCCTGCTCAGACGGACGACCTTCACGTTTAATAAAGCCGCCGGGAATTTTACCTACGGCGTACATTTTTTCTTCAAAATCAACAGTCAAAGGGAAAAAGTCTACACCCTCACGCGGGGTTTTGGTGCCGGTAACGGCAACTACTACGGCGGTATCGCCATAACGTACTAATACAGCGCCATTAGCTTGTTTTGCAATCTTGCCAGCCTCGATAGTAAGAGTTCTGCCGCCAAGATCCATGCTGTAACTATGCATATCTTATGCCTCCTATTCTTTCCACACATTGTGTACCTAGTTATAATTCGCCACTTCTCAGAAAAATCCTCTATGATTTTAGCTCATTTAGAAATTTTTTTCAAGGAATTTTTCGGTCAAAATATAAATTACCATCTGCCGTCGCCCAAAAGCAGCAGCAGATGGTAGAAAAGCCGATTATTTTGCCAGCTTCAGGAATTTTTCATACATTTCATGGTCTTCCTTCATCATCTTGTCAGCATCCTCGCCGATAATGCAGGTCGGGTCAATACCCTGTTTCATGAAGTAATCCTTGAATTCCTTGGATTCGCATACCTTTTTAGCAGCAGCGCGCAGAACGTCCAGTTTTTCCTTCGGAGTATCCTTCGGAGCAACCAGAGCAGCCCATGCACGAACAGTCATGTTATGACCAAGCTCCTTGAAGGTCGGAACTGCCGGATAGATTTCGCTGCGGCTGTCAGCCATAACAGCAAGAATCTTCAGGTTGCCTGCATCCACCTGGCTCTTGAATACAGACGGATCAGCCAGGGTTGCGTCGATATGCTTGCCGGCAAGAGCAGCAGCAATATCAGCAGAGCCTTTCGGATACGGAACATGCTTGAATTGTACGCCAAACTCCTCCTCAAAGGACAGAGCAGCAATATGCCAGATAGCACCGATACCGGAGTTGCCCATTTTTACCTTGCCGGGGTTAGCCTTAGCGAAAGCAACGAATTCATCAACACTGTTATACGGAGCGTCTTTCGCAACAATCAAAGCTGCAGGAGCAGCGATTGGAGCGCAGATAGCTGCGTAATCCTTATAAGTGTTTTTGCATTTGCCCTGATGCGGGAACATAGCCAGCTCAACAGTCACCATGCCCAGAGTATGTCCGTCCGGTTTAGCATTAGCCAGCTCAACCATACCGGTAACACCGCCGCCGTCAGGCTTGTTTACGGGAACAAACTTGCTGCCCTTGAGCTCTTTTTCCATGAACTGGATCAGGCCTCTAGCAGAAGTATCCGTGCCGCCGCCCGGTGCCTTCGGAATGATAACGGAAATATCTCCGTCAGCAGGGTAAGCAGCCTTTTTGCTGTCACCGCCGCAGCCAGCGACCATGATAGCCATGGTCAACATAGCCATCAATACTACTAAGATTTTTTTCATTTCACAACATCTCCTTATGATTTATTTTATTAAAGACTTAACTCATTAATATCGCACACCACATGCGCGATATTCCGGCGGTTATAGGTATAGGAAATTTCCAGCCTGTTATCATGACAGATAATCGCCGGATAGGAATATTCTCCCTCGCCGCTTTCCAGATCAAGCACACGCTGCCAGCTTGCGCCATCGTCCTGCGATACAAACAAGCTCAGGGGAGAACGCTGGCCCCAGTTGGCCTCCACAGGATTGCAGACGAGAAACAGTCTGCCTACTGCGTCCTGCACTAAATCAAGTCCGCTATTATTATTCGGAATCTGCGTCGGATACGCCGTGCACCAGCTGGCGCCGTTATCCTGCGAATCACTGCGATAGACGTAGCCCTCGCTGCTTCTGAGCAGCATATGCACGCTGCCGTCCGCGCTCTGCCACAGGCTCGGCTGAATCACGCCGCGTCCGAAGAAGGACTGCTGGCTGACCTCAATCGCGCTTTCCGCTGTCTTTTCGCCTGCGTTATATGTCAGACCGTCAATAGCAATCGACGTCGACTTCTGCCACGTGCGGCCGTCGTCATCACTGATATCTGCAAAGGCTGTCCAGATGCCGCGCTCCACGCTGCCGCCAGCCAAAAGACGGCCATTACGCAACCGCAGCAGCTTGTTGCGCACAGGTCCGCGCCCACCGCTCACGTCGCCGTCAACCAGCTCGTGCGGCTCCGAGCAAAGCACCTCGCCCTGCTTCAGCGTCAAGGTAAGGACATAGGTACGCCAATCAGCAATCGCCCTGCCCTGCTTATAAAAGAGGCTCACACGCTGCCATGCTGCCTCTGCGCCATGCAGATACAGCACAGGATTCCAGCACGGCTCCTGCGTGCTCACGACAAGCTCCGGCTCAGACCATTGACCTTTGCGGCACGCGCTCAAATATATGCCTACATCATCTGCGCCCTCATGACTGCCGCCGAACCAGCACGCCAGGGTTTCTATCCCCTGCACACCGCCTACGGCAGCAAGCGTCGAGGCATGACAGAAAGCTGTCGGCAGCTTATTTATAATAAGCTCTTTTTTCATAGCCTACCTCACATCAAAATTTTCTAAATTCGATACTGCAAATATTGTACCATAAACAGCTTTGAGCGTAAACTATTTTCTGCCATATTTTTAACACAAAACGCAAAAACGCTCTGCGTATTACCCAGGTAATACGCAGAGCGTCAAGTCTGCTTATCGCTAAAGGTTTTGATAAGAAGCTAAACTAAACGCCGGCCTCATATCCTCTATCTGTCTACGGGATAATCCATAATTGCAGGCAAGCTTTTCCCAATTATTATCTACTGTTGATAGTATTTCAGTAATATATTTGACAGCCTCAACTTCCTTGATACCAAAACGAGGAGCTGCCTCTATAGCCAAATCAGTAGAAATCCTATTATCATTTTCATTAACGTTTAAAGATAATTCATCACCATATGGCACTGGATTGACATCATACAAAGGCGATAATATCCACCCTACATCAGAAAGTAAAAAAGCATGATTACGCAAATGATCATCAGTATTGGAAACTGCCATATTAAAAACTATTCTTTTCCAAAGCTCTACTAAATCCTCTTTAGGCCTTGCACCATTAGCTTTAATAAATGCCGCAATATCAAGATAGCTGCTTCCATCAGCCGCTGAAGCTCCATCTGTTTTTCCGAGCAAAGTCATAGCTGAAGCAAAATGAATGCGCTTTTTTCCGGCTCGATCAAAACGTTTAATCAAAAAAGTACTGCCCAGTTTTGAAAATTTTTCCAGCTTGGCCTCAGGAACATACAAATTACATAATGCCGCTAAGTCGTGCGCAACCTTCTCCCATGCACCAGTATCGTTATCATCATTTTTAGATGGAAACTTAGCTATCCAAAGCTCTCCTTTAGTATCTACAACAGTAGCCTTAGGACGTGCACCACCGAGTGAAGAGCCTGGTCTTATAAGCTGATTAAGCCACTTTTCAGTCAAACTATTGTCGTCACCTTCGAAATTTCGAGAAGCCTCTTCTAGACTACGTAAATTAGCCCATGGTGGAACAGCACTATCTTTATCATCGGACAAAAAGCTTCCATCCAAAGCTGTTTTAAACCTTATTCCGCCCATCCTCGTTTCATCGTATACACCAAGAAGGTAATCGCTGTCATATAATTTTTTAGGCTTACGCTTTTCCCTTTCTGCTAAAAGCCTCTCGCGCTTATTCATAAGAACACGTCCCCATCTATCCGGCGACGCATCTGCAAAAAAGCCGAAAATGTTCTTTGTCGAGAGATATTGCCTGCCGCCAAACGGCATTATTTCAGGATCCAAATTTACAGACATACTAGTTTTCTTAAGCCATTCTTCATCATATTCAAACGCATAGCTTTCCCCACCTCTAATAACATTAACGTAAAACCTTCCCAATACCACAGGCGTCTCAAAGCTAAAATCATCATACACATAAATAAGCTTTTGATCAGTTGACATTATCTAGACCTCCTCGTCGCCCGCTTACGTGTTATAAGCTCCAAATCCTGCAGCCTCCTGCCCATTTCATCGTCCTTAGCCACAAGCAAAAGATCTTTATCCATATTGTTCAGTGCATGAAGCACCGCAGCATAAATCCCCATAGCAACAGCCGGATTGCCTGACTCCACCTTCCATAAGGATGAACGGCTTATGCCAGCGCGTTCTGCAACCAGCTCCGCTGTCAAATTTCTTCTTAACCTTGCAAGCTTAATTTGCTCGCCTAATGTTTTTAATATATTTTCCGTAGCCGGCATTATATTGTATGCTGCCTGTTTCATAAGAGCACATCCTTTACTTAATCCTTATGTTTTCTATTATATACATAAAGTGCTGTAATGTCAACGATAGAAAGCTTATTATGTATTGAAGTATACCAATTCAAAACGCAAAAAACGCTCTGCGTACTACCCAGGTAATACGCAGAGCGTCAAG